>JBFHWR010000232.1:0-6430 GCA_041599395.1 Gemmatimonadales bacterium
CCCGTCGCGTCACGAACGAAGAAATTCGTCTCGTTCCCGGCCACGTCCCAGGTCTGCGGCGTGAACCCGCTCGACCCATCCTGCTCCAGCCGGAGCGTCGGCGAGTCGCCGTCCACCACGTGTATCTCGACAACGGGATTCGCAGTCCCGACGCCGATACTGTTATCCACGACCAGCGCATTGTTGGGCGCTTCGGCGTTGACTCGAAACGGGGTTCTGCCCTGATCGACCTGGGTGATGGAGAAGTGATTCGCGCCGCCGTTGGACGAGTCGTTCACCGTGATCCGCCAGTCGACGGTAGGGAAAGACGCCGAAGTACTCGTGTCTTGGAAGTGTTGCCGGAGGTTGTTCTCCTTCAGACGGACCGTGTCGAACCCAAACGATTCGCCATTGACGCAGTCGAGCCCGACGCACAGGCTACCGTCCACGATCAGGTCATCGAGGATCACCTGGTCGGGCATCGGCGCCACGGGGTCGGTTTCCGAGACGGTGTAGTCAAATAGCGTCGCGGGCTGCTCGACCGCGGCCCGCTTGACGAGGCGAAATCCGCCGTTTGCAGTGGGTTCAAAATACGCCGCCAACCAGGGACCGTAGCCGGTCCCATCGGTATCGGCCTGACGGAAGTACGCCTGAATCAGCGGCTCGTCGCTGTAGGCCTGTGCCACCACAGGGCGAAGATACCCGTCGAGCGCCGTCGGAGTGCCGTCGGCAGCTTGGTTCTGGAAGCGCGCCTGGGTCCAGGGAGCGTTGGGATCCGCCTGCGCCGCGATAAAGGACGGCAAGGCGCTCCGCTGGACGGCGGCAAGCGTCTGGTTCAGGGCTGCGCTCTTCACCTCCGGGCCTTCCACAAATTCCGGCCGTGGCGCGCCTGGCTGATGCGTAGCGTCTGACACGGCCGCGACTTGGACCGGCCGTTCACGATCGGCTTTCTCAGCCTCTCCAGCAGAAACGGTTTGGTCTGTTACGTCAGCCGGTGCGCCGGTTAGTAAAACCGGAGGAAGAGACCTGACCGCATCGAGTGCCTCGCCGCGGTTGTCGATCTGCTGACCGCCGCTTCCGTCACCCACGGCCTCTTTGATCGTGGGATCCAGGAACCGGCCCTGCATCACACGCACGGCGGTCGAGTAGACCATGGCCTGCGGGTCGATGCCCGCTCGCTTGAGCGCCTTGTAGATCACCGCATCGTTACCCGTGGAGCGGGCGCTGTCGAGCGACGCCCGGATCTCGGTGGAGATCAGCGGTTGAGCGGTCAATTCGAGCTTATAGATGCCATCGGCGAGAACGCCCGTGTCGGTCCGCAGCAGCAATCGCGGCACCGAACTGCCAGGAATCCGCTGTTGCAAGTGGAAGCGGTCCGGACCGTTCACCTTGAGCGTGTATCCCGCGTAGCGGCCCTTCGTCCGGAAGGTGACCGCCTGGTCGGAAACGTCAAACTCTGATACAAAGCTCTTCACTCCTTGAGCATCCGCCATTGCCTCACCCGACCCCGGGAGCTTCTCCCAAGTGCGCTCCTGCGCCCACGCGCCAGGAGCCCCGGTCGTCAATAGGATGAGGGCAAAGAATGGGAGAACGAACGCGCGAGGCACCCTCATGGCAGTTCCTCCGTCTCTGAATGACTTAAAGGGAACGAAGTAATCCCGGTGAAGAGGGACAGGACGGCAAGCGGGAGGACTTCGTTATTACAGCCATGATGCAGCCCGGGTCGGCGGCTGTCAACCGTCGCAGCGTAGCCACACAAAACCGATACAAAACCGAGACGGAGGTGCAATCATTTGCGCTCCCGAAATTGCACAGTGCTACGGGAGATGCGCGCGCGCAGGAGACAAGCGGACGCTCTCGACGCAGTCGGTGTCGCAGGGTGACGACGGACGGTGCCACAGCCGATTCGCGGGCGGTCCGGACTCGCGGACACCCGCGAGAATAGCACCTGACAAGTTCCCCGGCGGCCTAAAAAAGCACCGAAACCGAGCCTTTTGAGGCCCGGATCTTGCACGCTCCCCTTGCGAACCCTCTCTCGCGCAACATCATCAAGTGTTCAGTCAAACCCACCGTCTGGGGACAGACGCCAACGCCGGGGTTCCAGAATGCGTCGTACGGGCTTCACGCTCATCGAGATCCTCGTAGTCATCGTCGTGATTGCGGTGCTCGCCACGTTGGTGGCACCCAACGTGTTCCGTCACGTCGGCACGGCAAAGGATGCGACGGCTCGGGCCCAGATCGAGATGCTCGGAGCAGCCCTGGACGCCTATCGGCTCGACAACGGGCGCTACCCCGCAACCGAGCAGGGGCTTGCGGCGCTCTGGAGTGAACCGCAGGCAGCACCCCGTCCCCCGAATTGGCGCGGACCCTACTTGCGCAAAGAACTCCCGCTCGACCCGTGGAATAACCCATACATGTACCGAAGTCCGGGTCGGGAGACCGCGCTGGGGTACGAAATCGTAAGCTATGGCGCCGACGGGCGGCCTGGCGGGGAAGGCGAGAACGCCGACCTCAACAGCTGGGAAACCACCTCGCGATGACCGCCTTCACCTACGAGGCCGTGGACACCGCCGGGAAACGGGTGCGCGGTGAGCTGGATGCGCTCGACTCCTCAGCGCTCACGCGGGCGCTCGAGGCTCGAGGCCTCCTCGTGCTGGATGTGCAACACGCCAACGCGACGCCGCCGCTGCGCTCCATCGGATTCCCCCTACGCACGCGCCGCGAAGTTCTCGAAGTCACGCGTGCCCTCGCTTCGCTCCTTCCCGCGGGGATGCCGCTCGCCCGCGCGCTCGCCGCGGCATCCAACGTTGCATCCGGAGGCGTCCGCACTGCCTTAGACTCGGTGCGCGAACGAGTCGAACGAGGCGAGGCACTCGCTACGGCGATGGCGCACCATTCCGATCTTTTTTCACCGGTGTATCTCGGGCTTGTCCGCGCAGGCGAAAAGAGCGGTGACTTGAGTAGCGCGTTCGAGCACCTCTCGGTCCAGCTCGAGCGCGAAGAACAGCTTCGAGCGAAGCTGCTGTCCGCCTCCGTCTACCCGCTGTTGCTCGCGACCCTGGGCGGGATCGCAATCGTCGTACTCCTATTGTTCGTGATCCCGCGCTTCGCCGCGCTGCTCGAGGGGACGGGAGCGGTCCTACCGCGTTCAACGGCGATCGTGCTGGCTGTGTCGACTTCGATCCAGGCACTCTGGCCGGTCGTGCTCCTTGCCGGCCTGCTGATTGTCGCGCTCGCGGCGTGGTCTCGCACAACCGAAAACGGTCGGCGGCTCATCACACTCGCCGAGCTTCGGATCCCGCTTGTCCGCCGTTTCCTCAGAGACCACCTCGCCGGCCAGTTTGCCAGGCTGTTGGGAACACTCTTGAAAGGTGGAGCCACCGTGGTGACGGCCTTGAACGACACGGCCGCAGCCGTAGGCAACCCCGTGGCACGGGACGAGTCGGTGCGGGTACGTGACCGCGTGCACGAGGGCAGCTCGCTCAATGGGGCGCTGGCGGAGGGATCGCTGTTTCCACCGCTTTTGGCGCAACTCGTTGCGGTGGGCGAACAATCCAGCAACCTGCCGATGTTCCTGCTGAAGGCGGCCGACATGTTCGAGCAGAAGACCGAGCGCACCGTGCAGCGCCTCGTCACCGTCCTCGAACCAATGATGATCGTACTGTTTGGGGGGATCGTGGCCATCGTGGCGCTTGCACTCCTCCAGGCGATTTACGGCATCAACGCGGGAACGTTCCAGTGAGCCGAGGATTCACCCTGATCGAACTGCTGATTGTGCTGATGATCGTGGCGCTCGTGGTCGGGGCGACGGCACCAGCCATCGCCCGCATCGGGGACGAAGACCCGAGCATCACGGCGATGCGCGAGCTGACGGACCTGGTGAACAACGCCCGGCGGAGTGCGGTCGAGCGGGGCCTGGCCACCTCCCTCGTCTTCGACACCCGCTCCGGCCGGTACTGGCTTGGATTCGATCATGCCAGTGCGGAGCCTCTGCGTACAGGAACTCTGCCACGGGAGATCGCAGCGATCATCGTTGGTCCCCCAGACCGCGCGGGATTCGTGTTCGATCCCGAAGGTCGTGCCCGAGGGGATTCACTGCTCGTGCGGGCCGCCCCGGGCGACGTCGTGATCGGGGTCAATCGCTGGACGGGGGCACCATATGTCCGCTAGGCGTCTGAACGGCTTCACCCTGCTGGAAGCGGTGGTCGCACTCACGATTCTGGGGGCCGTGAGCATCGCAGCGATCTCGGCGCTGGCGAGCGAGTTGCAAACCACGGCGCGCGCCAGCAACGCCGTCGAGGGGGCAGCGCTCGCGAATAACCAAATGGCGAGGCTCGCATTGTTGGCGAGCCGTGACCTCGCACGCCTTCCGGACTCGCTGCGACGCGGAACGTTTGATTCGCCGTTTGCGGGCTATCGCTGGACGGCGGCAAGCAGACAGGTGCGAGGCGAATTGGATTTGTACGAACTCACGGTGACGGTTTTTTGGGAACAAGAGGAATTCCGGCTTGTCACGCGGCTTTACCGGCGCGCTCGAACCGCGGATTCACCATGAACAGTCGCGGCCTGACCCTGATGGAGCTGATGGTCGCCCTGACCATTACCGGCCTGGCCTTGAGCGTCGGGTACGCCGGTGTCTCATCGATCGCCGATGGTCGGGCTCGCATTGACGAGACCGTCACACAGGTGGCACGAGAACTCGGCATCCGCCACAGCTTGGCGGACTGGATAGGGGGTGCCCGCGCCTTGGCTGACGAGGACGGCTCCCGCACCAACCGCGGATTCGGCGACCAAGATGCTGACGTCTCCGGCGAGCCTGCGTCTGTCTTCGAGGCCCCGCAGTTTCGCGGGTTGGATGGCGTCTACCGCACCGTCGACGACGACGAGCTCTGGTTCCTCACCGCGAGCAGCACGCCGCTTGGGCGCGGAGAATTCGTGGTTCGGCTGTTCGTAGATCGTGACGAGAGCACTCCCGCCAAGGGACTGGTGGCGACCATGGCCGAATGGCGCGGCGCCCGGGTTGCGCAGGTGCCGATCGATTCGTCCGTCTGGGGACTCGACATTCACTATCACACGAGCGTGTTGGGACGAAACCGGCGACTCCCTAGTTGGGTCTCGTCAACAGTGCTTCCCGCGGCGGTTGAGGTACGACTGACCGGCGCAGCGGGAGATTCGCTGGCGCCGTTGCTCGCGCTCCCGCTGCTCGTGACCGTGCCGGGGGGCGCATGAGGGACGAACGCGGGTTCGCGTTGATTGCGGCGATGTGGCTCATCGTCGTCATGACGGCGCTTGGACTCGGGGCCGGCGTCCGCGCCCGCGAGCAGCGCATGGCTACGATCAACGCGATTCAAGGAGTTCGCGAGCGGGCGGCCGCCAATGCGGGGATCGAGCATGCGCGCGCGCGACTCTCGCGTTTGATCCGGGCTTCGGTCGATGCAGACGAGTCCGTGCTCAGAGATTCGCTGTACGGTCCGACAGATCCGTGGCACTTACCGGGCCGACATTTCCCGGACACGATTCACATCGGGAACGTGGCCTATCATGTGATCCTGCGCGATGCCGGTTCGGGACTCAATCTCAACCGTGCTACGCCCGATGAGCTGAGGCGGCTGCTCTCAGGCCTCCGCGTGGACGCCGGGAAAGCGGATCGCATTGCACAGGCCATCGCGGACTGGCGAGACCCGGACGACGACGCGAGGGCTCGCGGAGCCGAGCGACGGGATTATATCCAGGCCAACCGGCCACTGCTGCCGCGGAACGGTCCGTTTCAACGAATTGAAGAACTCCGGTCAGTCGCCGGTGTCGACCACGATGTATTCCGGCGCCTCAGCCCACACCTCCGGCTGTTCGGCTCAGGGCGCGTCAACGTCAACGCCGCGCCACGGGAGGTGCTGCTGGCAATCGACGGAATGTCCGAAGAAGCGGTCGGAGTCCTTCTTCGCTACCGGCGAAGCGGAAGGCGCCTGCAAAATTTGGAGGAGCTTGCCGAGGAACTGTCGTCAGCCGGCCGAAGCGTCCTCCGAGCACGCATGGTAGAGATGCGGGATCGAACAACGTTCCAGACGTCCGAGGTAGAAGTCATGAGCGAAGCGTGGGTTCCGGGCGGTATCACACACGCACGCGTCGATGGGCTTTTCAAGCGCGCCGATAACTCGGTGGTCCTGGCATGGCGGAGACGGTCGTGAGCGAGACCCGAGAACGGTCTGCTCGTGCGCGAATAGGCCTGGCGATCGGCCCGCGTGCGATCTGGGCCGCGCGGGTTGGACGATTGGCTCCGACTTCCACCTCGGAGCAATCGTCGGTTGTCGAGCTTGACGACATCTCGCGCGCCTCTATTGAGCGGGCATTTCGAACCGTGCAGACCCAACTCGGAGCCCCCGCCGCCGTACTCGACGTCGCGCTCCTTCCCCGCCTGGTGCAGGCTCGCGACCTTCGCTTGCCACGGCTCGGA
>JBFHWR010000233.1:0-6418 GCA_041599395.1 Gemmatimonadales bacterium
GGTGTGAGTCGCACAGTGATTCTCGTGGCAATCCCGAACATTCCCTCGCTGCCGACGAACAGTCCCACCAGATCGGGACCCCACGGCTCGCCCCCCGGAGACCCCAGGGTCACAGGCTGTCCGTTTGACAGCACCACGTCGAGCGACAGCACGTGGTTCGACGTCACGCCGTATTTCAGACAATGCGGCCCGCCAGCGTTTTCAGCCACGTTCCCACCGATAGTGCACGCCGTCTGGCTGGACGGGTCTGGAGCGTAGTGCAACCCGTACGGTTCCACCGCCTGTGTCAGACGCGCATTGACGACGCCGGGCTCTACGATCGCTCGCCGGTTTGCGGGATCCACCTCGAGTATGCGGTTCAGCCGCGTGAGGACGATGAGAATCGCGTCTTCATCGGCCAACGCGCCTCCCGACAACCCGGTTCCTGCGCCTCGTGCGACAAACGGAACTGCGAAATGGGCGAGCACACGGACGAGCCTGACCACTTCGTCGTGCGATGCGGGGAGAACCACGACTCCCGGGGTCGAATGCCGGGTCGGCAGACCGTCGGAGGCGTACGTCTCGAGCTCTGATGTGGCGGTGCGAACCCAGCGTTCCCCCACGATTCCTGCCAAGGCCTCGATCGCCTGACGCGGAGGACTCTTCACGATTCGGATGACGTCGGTGCGTCCTTGTGCGGGTTGCCGTTTCGTCGTCCTCGCAGGCCCGCTCCAATCTCGGCCTCGAGGGCGTCATGCGCCTCCTCGAGGTGCGTGAGAATTGCGCGCAGCCGTCCGTCAGTCGAGCGCATTTCCAACAGCGCTTGCCGTTCGGCTGGGCCGATCTCGATGCCGCCGGCAGCCCAATACGAGAAGTCCTTGGGATCGTCCGGTGGATCCCCCTGATGGATGTGCGTGGCCCAGTTCCCGGCGGCCACCTCCTTGAAAACCTGGTACACCCGGTCCGCGAGTTCGTCTAGGTCACCAGGGCTTTCCGGTTCATCGTCAAAATGTCTGATCCGCGCAACGTGGTACATCCGGTCTGTGGCGACGTATTCCTCGAGGACGTATCGCTTTTCCCCCAAACAGACGATGTTCGACCGGCCGTCTGGAATCTTATGCACGGACTCGATGACCGTTTGGCAGCCAGCCTGCCCAATCCGTGGCTCGGTCTGTCCGGAACGGGGATCGACGTACGAAATCCCAAACCGGCGTTCTCCTGCGAGACAGTCGTCCAACATCTGCCGGTACCGTGGCTCGAAGATGTGAAGCAGTTGGGGAGCGCCCGGAAATAGCACGAGCGGGAGGGGGAAGATCGGGATGATATCGCTCTGCATATGCTGAAGATAAGCGCAGCGCGATGTCGAGCGGCAGGCTCCTATGAAAAAGCCCGGAACCGAAGTTCCGGGCTTTCGCTGGGCATGGGGTGAGCTGGACGGGTCAGGCGGCGCGCCAGAACCCCAAAAGGGCCTTCGCGTCCGGACTGTCCCGCAGCTTTTCGAAGGCTCGCTCGCGAATTTGGCGAATGCGTTCGCGAGTGACGCCCATGAGCGCCCCGATCTTCTCGAGGGTCATTCCCTCGGATCCTTCTTCGAGTCCGTAATAGAGATAGAGGATCTTCCGCTCGCGCGGCGTCAAATACCGTTCGAAGATACGGTCGATGAATTCGCGCTTCAGATTGTGATCGGTGCGGTCTTCAATCTCGGTGCCTTCCTGGCCCGCAAACCGCTCACCCAAGGTCGCCGCATCTTTGTCGGTCCTGTCAATCGGAGCATCGAGCGAGATCTCGGCCGCTGTCATCCTCCGGGCACTGCGCACGTTTTGCACCGAATCATCCAGAGCCTTCGCGATCTCTTTGTCGGTGGGTTCTCGTCCCAGTTCTTGGGAGAGGTACGTCTCGGTCCGGGACATTCGAATCAGATGACTGTTCTGATTGAGCGGGATACGGACACTCCTCGTCTGTTCCGCGAGGGCCTTGAGAACCGCCTGGCGTACCCACCACACGGCGTAGGAGATGAACTTGACGCCCTGCTCGGGATCGAACTTCTTGACCGCCTTGAGGAGTCCCTCGTTTCCGATCGCGACCAGCTCCGACAGGTCCAACCCGTGTCCTTGGTACTTCTTCACGTAGGAAATCACGAAGCGGAGATTGGCCGTGACCAGGTCTTCCGCCGCCTTCTGGTCCCCGGCTCGAGCCTTTCGAGCGAGGCGTCGCTCTTCGGCCGGGTCCTTGATGAGAGGCAGCTTCTGGATGTCCTGCAAGTACTGATCGAATGCGGTTGATGCGCTGGCGTAGAAGAAGGATTTCGCCTTGCCAGTTCGGAGCCGGGTCATACACGCTCCTGTCGTGTTAAAGGGCCGACTGACTTTGGAAGAGTAGCGGGACGAACGGAGGGTAAGCCCGCCAAAATGACCGACAGCAACCGCCAAAGTATAGGAAATCCAGCGGTGCCGGTCAAGCAAAAACTAGTTATCCACATCACAAATCGTTCATTATTAAGACGTTCGAAACTCCGTCCACTTGAGGAAAATTGGGTGTTGATCACGATTTGAAGTAGAATGGACTTAAGTTGTTATCTGAAAACCACTTACGCCGGTGTGGAAAGCGTGTGGAATACTAGCAAGTCCTTGTTGCACATGTAGTTACTCGAGAGACTTCAGAGCCTCTCTGATGTCGTTTTTCGCCGCCCTGAAGGTCCATGAACCGTCCGCGTCGCTGGCTGCTGCTCCGATCCGTCTCAGGAGTGCAAACATGACAGCCTGATCCTGGTTCTTCTTGTCGAACGCCATCGCGTCGAGGAGCGTTTCGACTTGAAATTCGCCTGCAAGAGTGCATGGGAGGTCGAATGTCTCCAGCCCGTTTTTGAGCTCGGTCACCGCGGCCGGGTCAGTGATGCCGAGCTTTGCCCCTATCGTGCCCTCAGCCAGCATCCCGATGGCGACTGCTTCTCCGTGCAGGTGCTCGTAACCGCTGGTCGCTTCGACCGCGTGCGCGACGGTGTGGCCGAAGTTCAAGATCGCGCGCCGGCCTCTGTCCTTTTCGTCTTCGGCGACGACCGCGGCTTTTATCGCGAGGCTCCGTGTGACGACGTCTCGTAGTGCCGCTCGGTCTCTTTCTAGGATTTGCGTGCGGTTGGCTACCAGTTGCGCAAAGTATTGCTCGTCGGCAATCGCGCCGTGCTTCAGTGCTTCCGCCATTCCTGCCACGAGTTGGGTGCGTGGGAGAGTCGTGAGCGTATCGAGGTCGGCGATGACGAAACGAGGCTGGTGGAACGCTCCGATCAAGTTCTTGCCTGAGGGCGTATCGACGCCGGTTTTCCCACCGATAGCGCTGTCGATCATTGCCAGGAGCGAAGTGGGGACTTGGACGAGGGGAATGCCTCGCAAGTAGGTGGCGGCAACGAAACCAGCCAAGTCCCCGGTGACCCCGCCGCCGAGGGCGACGACCACGGAGTCCCTTCCCACGTTATCGGCCAGCATCGCGTCCGACAGCTCCGCCCACGTTTCCCGCGTCTTGTTCCACTCTCCGGCGGGGAACATGTACAGGCGACCGCGGTCGCCGAGTTGGTCCAAAACTCTTTCGCCGTACAGCTTGGCGACTGCGGAGTCGGTGATGATCGCGTATCGGCTGGCGGGACAGTATTCGCGGAGCAGGGCGCCCAGGTCCTGGAGGAGTCCGCTGTCGAGAAGGATCTCGTACGAGGCGGCTCCGAGTGAGACTGGGACGACGGCGCGGGCTATAGCTCCAACTCTCCGTGAATGACGGTCACCGCTCGGCCACCCACCCTGACCTCGGTGATTTCTCCGCCGAACCCAACAGCGATCTCGACGTTGATCTGGCTTGGCCGGCCAATCTCGATTCCCTGCTCAACGGACACGCGGGCGATGCCGTCGTGTGGGCGAACGAGTCCGTGCCAGACGAGATACGACCCGAGCGCGCCCGCGGCGCTTCCGGTTGCCGGGTCTTCTGGGACTCCCAGTCCGGGAGCGAACATTCGGCAACGGGCATGGGCCAATGGTCCGTTTTCGTCCAACACGAAACACATGGCGCAGTCGGTACCAAGCTCGTTGAGCAGGACCGCCAGCGATCCACCGGTGCCGCCGCTCGGGAGGTTGACCAGCGCCTCGAGCGAACGGATTGGCACCATGAGTTGGGGCAGCGCCGTGGAAACGACCTGAGGCGCTGGATCCGTGAGAACCGTTTGGGCGTCGCCCCCAAGCGCCACTCCCAGCGCGGCCGTATCGGACACACTCTGGGCGAATTCCGGTAAGGCCTGCACCATCACGACTTCCTTTGGGGATCCACCCGCCATGTGGATGTCGACGGGCAGGATTCCGGCTCCCGTTTCCTGCGTGATCCGATGGACCGCGTTGTCCGGTACGTCGATGCGATTCTGCTCGGAGAGAAGCCACCAGGTGCCGATGGTCGGGTGACCCGCGAGCGGCAGCTCGGCGGTGGGGGTGAAGATTCGGACGCGCTTGGTTGCCCGTTTCGATGGCAGCACGAACGTGGTTTCCGAGAGGTTCATTTCGCGGGCGATGGCCTGCATCGTCTCGTCGCTCAATCCTTCGGCGTCGGGAAACACCGCCAGCGGGTTGCCGGCAAGGGGCTTTTCGGCAAAAACATCGAGCTGAGAAAACCGATACGTTGTCATGGTTACCAGATGCGCTCCGGGTGTTCGAGCTGGTGATTGGCGAGCCGCGCATACGCGAACAAGAGATCAGAGAGCCGGTTCAAGTATTGAAGGATGACGCCGGGCACGGGCTCGCGTTCGTCGAGATCCACCACGGCGCGTTCCGCCCGTCGGCACACCGTCCGTGCGTAATGGAGCTGTGCCCCCTTGCATGAGCCGCCGGGGAGAATGAAATGCGAGAGCGCCGGGAGCCTCGCGTCCGCGCGATCGATTGCCTCTTCCAACGCGCGAACCCTGCCCTCTCCAATTTCAGCTTTCGCGAGAGCAGCGGCTACCTTCGCCGGTTCCGGGCTGGCGAGTTGCCCCCCAATCGCAAACAAGTCGCGCTGGATTGCTTCCAGCAATTCGTTCTCAAACGTGACCGGCTCCGTTGCGGCCGCTACGCCGATGGCCGCGTTCAACTCGTCCACGTCGCCGTACGCTGTAACCCGCGGATGATGTTTCGAGACGCGGCCTCCCCCAAAGAGCGACGTCTCGCCATCGTCACCGGTTCGAGTGTAGATCTTCATGGTTGAGAACTTTCAACGTTCAACGTTCAACTCTCCATTCTCCATTCTCCACTCTCCACTCTCCACTCTCCACTCTCAACATCCAACATCTGCCGTCTAACGCGCAATGCCTCCGCCAGCCGGTGCCCACCACCTGTCCCATCTCCAATCGTGTAGATTGGTCCCCAGCACCGAAGAAGGAGAATAGATGTCGCGACTCGGTACCGAAGGCGAGCCCTTGCGCGTTGCAATCATCGGATCTGGGCCTGCGGGTTTCTATGCCGCCGAGCACCTGCTCAAGAACAAGGAGGTCGTCGTCGCCGTCGACATGTTCGACCGGCTGCCGGCACCCTTTGGCCTCGTGCGATTCGGCGTGGCTCCTGACCACCAGAAAATCAAGAGCGTCACGAAGGTGTTCGACCGCGTGGCGTCGGACCCGCGGTTTCGATTCCATGGGAACATCGATATCGGCACCCACATCTCCTTGCCGGAACTCAGCAACTACTATCACCAAATCTGTTACGCGACTGGGGCACAGACAGACCGCCGGATGGGGATTCCTGGCGAGGATCTCGAGCGCAGCCGTACGGCCACCGAGTTCGTCGCGTGGTATAACGGCCATCCGGAATACCGCGATCACAGATTCGATCTTTCGGTGGAACGAGTGGCGGTCGTCGGGATCGGCAACGTCGCGGTGGATGTCGCCCGCATTCTCTGCCGGACCACAGAGGAGCTTGCGGCAACCGACATCGCGGATTATGCCCTGGAAGCGCTCAGCACGAGCCGGGTCAAAGAGGTCGTCATGTTGGGACGGCGCGGACCGGCGCAGGCCGCCTTTACAAACCAAGAGGTGAAAGAGCTGGGCATGCTGCCGGGAGCCGACATCGCAGTCCGCCCTGAGGAGACGCAACTCGATGTGTTGAGCGCAGCGGAGGTCGAGCGTGCTGACGATCGTACCCTGCGGAAAAAGATCGAGATTGTCCAGGCGTTTGGCGACATGCCCGCCTCCGGCAAAGCCCGAAAGCTGACCATTCGGTTTTTGGTCTCCCCGGTTGAACTCCTCGGCAATGGCGCTGGCAAGGTGGTCGGGGTGCGACTCGTTCGGAATGCGTTAATTGAGACCGATGGGCGGCTCCGTCCCAAGGCAACCGATGCGTTCGAAGACTTGGACGCGCAGCTCGTGTTTCGGTCGGTGGGCTATCACGGGGTGGCGCTGCCGGATCTTCCGTTCGACGAGAAGCGGGGAATCGTGCCGAAC
>JBFHWR010000234.1:0-6412 GCA_041599395.1 Gemmatimonadales bacterium
AACCTGGCGGTGCTTCTCGAACTGCATGGGCAATTCGCCCGGGCCGAGGCGACGCTGCAGGAAGCGCTCACGGATGACTCTTCTGTCCCGCAGGTGTCCAAGAACGTCGGTGATCTTGCGTACCGGTCGGCGCGCTACGACGCGGCGTGGGAGGCGTATCAGCGTGCCATTCGGCTGAGTCCGGGCTTGGGCGGCGACGTGTACTTCCGGTTGGGGAACATTGCAATGAAACGAGCGTACGCCGACTTGGCGTGGCAATACTGGCACAAGGCCCTCGCCCTCAACCCCGAGCATGCCGGCGCAGCGGCCAGACTGGCCCGAGAAGCGGCGCCGATCGCAGACAGCCACGCGGGCGGCGGCTGACCGTCGGTCGGAGATTCGTGGTGCGGGGCCGCGAGACCGCATAATCGGTCCGAAGGAGGCAGTGTCTTAGTCCTGTTGCTATGTGCGGTGGCCAGTCTGGACCCGTCGTTCGTACGGGTCGGGCGGGTGACGGCGATCTATTGGGAAGGCGAGGGAGCAGCGGCAACGGCACTGGCCGAGTTTGCGGAAGCGACCGGACCGTGGCCGGGGCTTCCTGCGGACCAGCGACCCGTGCGGCTGATCTTGGCCTCGTCGCGTGATCGCTTCGACTCGCTTACGGCCGGACGGGTGCCGGAATGGGGAGCTGGTGCGGCGTTTCCGGGGACCAACACGGTGGTCTTGCGGCTGTCCGGGGACGTGCGCCAAGTGCTGCGTCACGAGCTTGCGCATCTCGCATTACATCAAGCCGTCCGCCGAGTGCCCTTGTGGTTTGACGAGGGATACGCGTCGTTTGCGTCCGGTGAATGGACCCGTCTCCAAGCGCTTAGCGTCAATTGGGCGCTCCTGGCCGGTAACAAGCCGTCGTTGCGGCAGATGAATGCCGATTTGCGAGGCGGGGCGGCGCACGCGAGCGCGGGGTATGCGCTGGCGATGACGGCGGTCGTCATGCTCGATCGGCTGGGCGGGGAACGCGGGCTCGAGCCCCTGCTGTCCAATCTCGTCGAGGCACGCAATCTCGACCGCGCGCTTCGGGCAACACACCAAATCACGTTGGACCAGTTCGAGACCCTGTGGCAGACCGAGATTCGGAAACGATACGGGTGGGCGCTGTTTTTCGGTTCGTTGTCGATGTTCTGGACGGCGTTTGCGGTGCTGCTGGTGGGGTTATGGATGTGGCGCTCCCGGCGTAACCGGGCGCGCCGCGCCGCGCTCGACGAGGGATGGTTTGTCGTCGATGAGGAAGGGGGCGCAAATAGTTGACGTGTATGGAACTTCCGGTTAGCCTGAGGGTTTATGTCTAGGAATAGGGTGTCACCGGCTCGCCTGCATTTTCGTGCACGCAACGCGATCCTCCTTGGGGCCGCGATCGTCGCGGTCGGCGTCGGGTATCTGTTACTCGCTGGCGGAGATACGGGTATCGCACCTATTCTACTTGTGCTAGGCTACTGCGTGCTGTTTCCGCTCGGCCTGGCGCTGTGATTGTGGGCGGGCGAATAGCTCAGTTGGTCCAGAGCGCCTGCCTTACAAGCAGGAAGTCGGGGGTTCGAATCCCTCTTCGCCCATCAATGACCATGCATCGTTTTGCTGTGAATCTTTACTGATGGCTTCAATCGGAGGACGCGACGTGTTGCTGTTCAAATCATGGATTCCACGGGTGCCTGCCTCCCTGCTCGGCATGCTGCTGATGGCGAGCTGGTCGCTGCCTGAGGCGCGGGCACAGCTGGCCCAGACGCAGTCCGACGACCGCGTCCTGTTTCTCACGCCCATTCCCGAGAGTCCCGACGATTCCGCATTCGCTCTGGAGTTTGCGGACTACGTCCGTTCGCGGATGGAGTCGCGACTGCGCCACAAGCTCCGCGTGGTGAAGAAAGACGTCATCAACGAGCTGCTCGTCACGTCAGGATTCGAGCCGGACCGGATCATCGAACCCAACATGGCGCCGCAGGTGGCGCGCGCCCTCCAGGCAGATGCATACATCACGGGATCCGTCACGCGGAGCAGCGCCACGCCATCCGGTCGATTCCGCATGGTCGATCAGCGTCGCTCAGGACTGTCCGGATGGATGACGGTACAGGGTCAGCCGGGCGATCCACCGCGGGCATTCGCCGATCGCTTCGTCGACTCACTGAGCAATCAAGTCAAGGCGGCCGAGTATGCGCGAGACTGTTCCGACAGGCGGGACCGCGGCGACTTCCGCCGCGCCCGCGAGCGGGCGGACCGGGCGTTTGCACTCTACCCGAATCATCCGTCCTCGGCGATCTGCATCTCCTATGTCTTCCAAGCCAATCGGGAGCCGGCGGAGAGCTTGATCTGGGCCTACGACAAGGCCACGCAGGGTGATCCCGAACTCTTGCGTGCGTGGGAAGAACTCGCGCGTCAATACATCCAAATGGGTGACACCGCCAAGGCGGTGACCGCGTTCTCCCGCCAGCTCGAAGCCAATCCCGATGATGCCGACATGCGGCTCACCGTGGCGTCGGGGTTCACTGCCGTGGGAGACCACGAGAGCGCGCGTGATGTGTTGAACGCCGGACTCGCTCGCGATCCTGACAACCTCAAGTTCGTGCAGCTCAAGTCCCGTGCGTGTTTCGAGGGTGAGCTGTGGCCGTGCGCCCTCGAAGCACTGGCGAAGCAGTACGATCTCGATTCGACCTTGGCCGGGGACGAGGAGTTCTTCCCCCGCATCTTCGGTGTCGCGCAAACGGTGGGTGATACGGCCGCCATGCTCGAGTGGTCGGGCGAGGCAGTCGAGCGGCACCCGCAATCGGTTCTCCTGTGGAAAGCCCGGGCGAGCGCGTTGCGGGATGCCGGGATGAGCGATTCCGCCCTCACGGCCTACGAACGCCTGGTGGACCTCGATTCGGCTGATCTGGTCAGTGCGCTCGCAGCAGCGCAGCTCTTGATCGGTGAGTTGGTGATCGACACGGCGACCGCGGTCGACACCACCCAGCTGAACCGAGCCGGTGAATTCCTCGACCTCATCACCAGCTCAACCACCGACACGGCGCTGGTGATGAATTCGGCTGTTCTCTATTTCCGGCCGGGTCAGCAGCTCGTACAAAGTCGGCGCGCACACGTCGATGAGCTTGCCATCGGCGTGGATTGGCTCGAGAAGTCCCTGCAGTACGATTGGCAGGGGCGGCTGACCCGCCAGGCGAATTTCTTCGTGGGTCTCGGCATCTTCTTCTTGGCGGCCGATCTGGATGCGAAGATCGTCGAATCCAAGTCGTGTGAAGAGGTCGCGGAGTATTCGGCTCTGCTGACACGCGGCGTCGAAGCCATGAACTCAGGTGCGAGCGTGGCTCAACAGACGGCTGATCAGATCCTGGACATGTACAAGCGCTACGAGGCGCGCCCGCCGACGTTCCGCCGGGCGTTTAATTGCCGGGGGCAGTAAGGCCGGCTTGTACGAAAGCCCAGCCCCCCCTAGATTGCCGAGTCTGTGCTGGTTGGGGGGCTGTAGCTCAGCTGGTTAGAGTGCCGGTCTGTCACACCGGAGGCCGCGGGTTCAAGTCCCGTCAGCCCCGTGCGAGGCGAACTCGCATCGAAGCAGTACAAGCCCCGCTGCTCAGCACGCGGGGCTTTTTGCTGTGCAGATCAATCCGGTGACCGTGTACCACGTTCCGGCTCTGGCCGACGACGTCGCCCGTCTGGCGACGGGGCGTTTGCGTGTGGTCGATTGCACGGTCGGGGGCGGCGGCCACGCACAGCGCCTGCTGGCGACGGCTGAGCGTCTCCTGGCCATTGATCGCGATCCGCATGCCGTCCAATACGCCCGCGAGATGATCCCTGACTCGCGGGTCGAATGGCTCACCGGCTCCTTCGCGGCGCAAGCGACCCTCGCGGCGATTGCCGCATTTCGTCCGGACTTCGTGCTGTTTGACCTCGGCGTTTCGTTTCACCAAATAGACGATGACGCCCGAGGGTTTTCATTTCGACCGGGCGTGCCGCTCGACATGCGCATGAACCGTTGCGAAACCGTCACCGCCGGGGCGCTCCTGAACACGCTTCCTGTCGCGGACTTAGCTCGTCTCTTCGCGGCCAACGCCGATGAGCCCAGGGCTCGCGCGCTTGCGCGCGCAATCGGGCGACGGCGCGCGCGCGCGCCTTTTCGGACAAGCGACGACCTGGTCGCCACCATTCGTGAAGTGCTCGGGCCCCGCTCCGGCCCCCAGGATTTCGCGCGCCTCTTCCAGGCGGCTCGCATGGCGGTCAATCACGAGCTGGACGACCTGGCGACGGCGCTTCCCGCGGTGCTCGAGTCGCTGGTGCCCGGTGGGATCCTCGCGGTCATCAGCTACCACTCCGGCGAAGACCGGATGGTCAAACAGGTGTTTCAGGCGTGGGCTCGCCAGTGTATCTGTCCGCCGCGCCAACCCGTCTGCTCGTGCCGCGGACGGCCGCTCGGGCGGATGGATCCCAAGAAGCCCATTCGACCGTCGAGTGAGGAGGTCGTGGCAAACCCCAGGTGCCGGAGCGCCAAGCTGCGAGTGTTTTATCGTGCGGAAACCAGTTAAGGGCCGCGTGTGGATTGCACTGTGGTTGGTGCTGGCGTTGGGGGTCCTCGCGTGGGTGGTCGCTCGCCAGACGTCGGCGGTGATGCTGGCGGAGCGCCTGGACGACCTGCGAAATCAACGGTCGGCGCTGGAGGCGAATAGGGCGCAGTTGCTCCGCCATATCCGGGCGGCCGAGAGCAGGGCGATTCTCATTCCTCGGGCTGAATCGTTGGGACTCCGCTTGCCCGCCGATAGCGAAATCGTCATCCTGCAACCTCGAGACTCGGAAGGGCGTCGATAATGGCAAGACCAGCGGTACGACTGGGAGCCGTCCAGATGGCGTTCGCGGTCGCGGCGATCGTGCTGCTCGCACGCCTGGTACACGTCCAATTGATCGAGGGATCGGGGTATCGGGAACGCGCGTCGGCGCAACGCACGGTGAGCGTCGAGCTGCCCGCACAACGCGGCGCGATCTTTGATCATCAGGGTGTCACGCTTGCTCGCACGCAAGAGATCTATCATGTCGAGGTCGCGCCGAACGAACTGTGGAACTTCGAGGGGGATACGAAGCTCATCGCGCGGCACCTGGGTCTCGGGCTGCGAACGGTTCGCGAGGCGTTGAGCGGCTACGCGTACTTTCACGGGCCGTTTGCCGCCGCGGCCGTGCAACCGCTTCGCACCATGCGAGGCGTGCACTTGAAGAGCCAACACGAGCGGTTTCATCCGGACCCGGGATTCGCCCAGCCGGTGCTCGGTTGGCCGGAGAGCGAGGGGCGACCGGCCAGCGGGATCGAGCGCGTACTCGATGATCAACTGGCAGGGGTTCCTGGACGCGCGGTGGTACTGCGTGACGGCATGGGGCGACGCTACGAATCGCCCTCTCGACTCGACGCATTTCCCGTACCGGGGCACGATGTGTACCTGACGCTCGATGCGGGTTTACAGGAGATCGTGGAGCACGCGCTGGCGCAGGCGCTCCGACGGTACGAGGCGGACGGTGGTGATGTCGTGGTGCTCAATCCGGCGACCGGCGAACTCCTCGCCGTCGTGTCACTCACGCGGAGTGGACAACGTACCTCTGGGGTGTTCACCTCTGTCTTCGAGCCGGGATCGACCGCCAAGTCGTTCGTGCTGGCCGCGCTCCTCGAACAGGGGTTGGCCGGGCTCTCCGATACGGTGCAGACGGGGGACGGAACGTACGTGACGGCGGGACGCACCATTCACGACGATCGTGTCGAGGGCCCTCTCTCGTTGGCAGATGTCATCCGGCGCTCGAGCAACGTGGGAATCGTCAAGTTCTCCGAGCGTCTGGAGCCCGTCCCGCAGTACGACATGCTGCGACGCTTTGGGCTCGGTTCTCCGACGGCGGTAGAGTATCCGAGCGAGTCACCGGGGATCTTGCGGCCGCCTGACCAGTGGAGTGGCGTGACGTCAGCGAGCCTTGCCATTGGCTACGAGCTCGCCGTGACCCCGTTGCAGCTCGCGCACGCCTACGGTGCCATTGCCAACGACGGCGTGTTGATGCGCCCCACGTTGGTGAAACAGATCAAACGCGCTGACGGTGAGGTAGTGTACCGTCACACGCCGGAACCGGTGCGGCGTGTCATTTCCGCAGACGCGGCCGCGCAGATTCGCGCCGCGTTGCGCGGTGTCGTGACGGAAGGGGGAACGGGTGAGACGGCTGCGCTCACCACATACGCTG
Source organism: Gemmatimonadales bacterium (assembly GCA_041599395.1). Lineage (GTDB taxonomy): Bacteria > Gemmatimonadota > Gemmatimonadetes > Gemmatimonadales > GWC2-71-9 > JBFHWR01. The sequence continues at coordinate 6,223 of JBFHWR010000234.1, forward strand.
TTGCAGGGAAAACGGGAACCGCCTACCGGAGTGGACCACGAGGCTACGAGGACGGCTCGTACACGGCGAACTTCGTTTCGCTGTTCCCCGCTGACAATCCTCAGCTCGTGATGGTCGTGAAGTTAGACAGTCCCAAAGACGCGTACGCCCGCTTGACCGCCGCACCGCTCACTCGCGACGTATTGGAACG
>JBFHWR010000235.1:0-6405 GCA_041599395.1 Gemmatimonadales bacterium
CGCTCATCCGCCGAAAACTCGTCATCCGCATGCGCCAATTCCAGGAGCAGTGCGCACGCCGCCAACTGAATGGGATCGTGTGCACCATCCGGTTCGTGGGACGCCGCCGGGGCGGGCTCGGGCGTTTGCATGCTCTTGTCGAAAAACGTGCGAATCGCTTCCAGCATCACCGTTCCTCCGTGCTCGCGAGCACCGGGGGCGTGATTCTCCGTTCCCCGACCGGAGTGATGGGCGGGCGGGCGGCACCCTTCACGTTTCGAGGCCTGCGTTCCATTGGACGATATCGTCCAGCGGTTTGCGCACGAGGTCCGGCACCATGGTATTCTCGGCGGGATATCCCACCGGGAACAAGATGAAGGGCTTTTCGTTTGGCGGCCGCTTCAGAATGCGTGAGAGAAATCCCATCGGGCTGGGCGTGTGCGTCAGTGTGACTAATCCCATGGTGTGCAGCGCCGCGATGAAGAGACCGCACGCGATGCCGACGCTTTCATTCACATAGTAGTTCGTGATCTTGCCCCCGTCCGCTGCCACGCCATACGCCTCCTTGAACACCACCACCAAATACGGCGCAACCTCCAGAAACGGTTTCTGCGAGTCGGTGCCGAGACGCGCCAGGGCCTCGAGCCACGCCTTGGGGAACCGTTCTTCGTAGTTGATCCGCTCCTCTTCCTCGGCGGCCTCACGGATCTGACGCTTGAGATCGGGATCATCGACGATGACGAAGCGCCAGGGTTGCTGATGCGCGCCCGACGGGGCCGTGGCCGCGGTACGAACCGCATACTCGACGCATTCGCGCGGTACCGGGTCGCTGGAAAAGGTGCGGACGGATCGTCGGCGTCGCATCGATTCATAGAACGCGTGCGCCTGACGCATCACTTCGCGTTCAGGCAGGCGGGAATACTCCAACGGTGTAACCTGCGGCTCGGTAGCAGCCATGTACCCTACTGCCCTTCACATCCGCGTGGGATGAGATCGTGAATCAGAAAGGTGCCTCTGCGGCGCGTCTACAAATAGGGCGTCATGAGCCGCGCGACGCCATCGCGCAGCCTCACGGGCAGCGAGCGCGCCCGTACATCTGAAACGGTTACCTCCCGAGCTTGGCTCCGTCGTTCCTGAACGAACAAGGTCATTTGTTTAGCAAGCGGTTCGTCATAGCACTCGACGTTGTACTCGAAGTTGAGCCTCAGACTGCGCGGGTCCCAGTTCGCCGAGCCCAGCAGGGTCCACCCTCCGTCAACCAGCATGACCTTTGAATGGTCGAACACCCCAGGCGCCTGAAAGATGCGGCATCCGCGGACGAGGAGCTGCTCGTACAGCGCCGTGGAGGCCCATTTGACCAGTGGGTGATTGTTCACCTTCGGCAAGAGAATGGTCACGTTCACGCCCCGCATTGCGGCGACGTTCAATGCACTGATCAGTTCGTCATCCGGCAGGAAATACGGCGTCATGATGGTGATCGAATCTTTCGCGGCCGCGATCGCGCCGAGGAGCGTAAACAGGAGCTTGTCCATGTCTTCGTCCGGGCCATCAGAGATACCTCGTGCCACGACGGTTCCGACCGGTCGCAGGTCGGGGAACCAGGTGTCGTCGCGAAGGATCTCTTTGGTGCTGAAGGCCCAATCTTCGGCGAACGCTTGTGTGAGGTGTTCAACGACCGGGCCCTCCACTTGAAAATGGAGGTCGCGGACGGGACGACGCGGGGCTCGCTGCACCATATGTCCTTCGCGAATGTTGATGCCGCCGGTGAACCCGAGGCGGCCATCGACGACCAGGATCTTGCGGTGAGTCCGGAGATTGAGAAAGGGGTATCGCCACGGGAACACCGCCTGCATGAACCGCGTGACGCGAACGCCCTTTTTTCGAAGCGTGCCGACAATGGAGGGCCACGAGAGTCTGGCGCCAAACGCGTCGATGATGACCCGCACCTCGACGTCTCGTTCCACCGCGCGTCCCAGCGCGTCGGCAAAGAGATGACCTGCCGAATCGTTGTCGAAGATGTAGGTGCTGAGGGCGACGGTGGATTTGGCGTTGTCGATCGCTTTGATCATTTCCGGGTAGGCTTCGTCGCCGTCGACGAGGGGTACGAAGCGGTTGCCCGAAACGAGTGGACGACGTGTGACCCGATTCACCATGCGAGCCAGCGAGCCCAGGTGTCCAACCGGCTCCGCCACCTGGGCCGTCACGACCCTCCAATCGGTCATGGAATCCAGCGGGAGCGGACGGATATCGATGCTCTCCGCACGAAGCGCGGTTGCACGGCGTCGGATGCGATTGATCCCGAGCAGCACGTAGAGCACCGAACCCACCACCGGCACCAGCCAGATCAAGCCCACCCAGGCGACGGCCGCGCGGACATCTCGCTTGTGCAGGACCACGTTGGCTGAGACGATGATGGCGAGGAGCGCCGAGAGCGCGCCTACCGCGAGTGGTCGAATATCGGTCAGGAAATCAGGCATGCGTATCGATGCCACAATATACGGCGGAGAGAGCGGTCGGCGTTTTGCTTGTTACGATTCGTCGGGCTACGTAGCTTGCCACAGCAAACCTGCAACCGGCGGCGGATCATGGCTATCAGCGTCTTCGACCTCTTCACCATCGGAATCGGTCCATCCAGTTCGCACACGGTCGGACCGATGCGGGCCGCCCGCCGGTTCGCTGAGCGGCTCGACGCGGCCAACGCGCTGCACCGCGTCCACTCGGTCACCGCCGAGCTGTTCGGCTCATTGGGGTTGACGGGCAAAGCACACGGGAGCGACCGCGGCGTGATGCTCGGTTTGGAGGGGGAAAGCCCCGAGACGATCGATCCAGAGCAGATCCCGAATCGCATGGAAAAGATCACGTCGGAACGCGCGCTCCGTCTTCTGGGCAAACACCCTGTCGAATTCGTAGAGGAACGGCACCTCACGTTCCATAAGAGACAATCACTCCCCCTTCATCCCAACGGCATGCGGTTTACCGCACGCGATGCGGGTGGCGACGACGTCGAGCAGCGGGTGTACTACTCGGTCGGGGGCGGATTCATCGTGACACCCGACGCGGAGGCCAGCGACACGCTCGGATCCGCTGCAGGGGTCCTGCCCTTTCCGTTCAGCAGCGGTGATGAGTTTCTGGAAATGGGTCGCGCCTACGGGGTATCGCTCAGCCACATGACGTTTGAGAACGAGAAAACGCGTCGCCCGGAATCAGAAATCCGCACGCGGCTGCTGACCATCTGGCATACCATGCAACGGTGCATCCAGCGTGGTTGCCGCACCGAGGGGACGCTCCCCGGACGTCTCGGGGTGCGGCGCAGAGCGCCCCACTTGTACCGGGAGCTGGTGCAGCGCCCCGAAGCCGTCCAACAGGATCCGCTGCACATCATGGACTGGGTCAATGTGTATGCGATCGCGGTCAACGAAGAGAACGCCGCGGGCGGCCGGGTCGTGACGGCGCCAACCAACGGCGCCGCCGGAATCATCCCCGCGGTGCTGCACTATTACACCGAATTTTGCAGCGGCGCGTCTGATGAGGGGGTGATCCGGTTCCTCCTGGCGGCCGGCGCGATCGGCATTCTCTATAAAGAGAATGCGTCAATCGCCGGGGCCGAGGTCGGGTGCCAAGGAGAAGTAGGTGTGGCCTGTTCGATGGCGGCCGCGGGCCTCGCGGAGGCCCTCGGCGGACGGATCCACCAGGTCGAAGAGGCTGCGGAGATCGGCATGGAGCACAATCTCGGATTGACGTGCGATCCGGTTGCCGGCCTCGTCCAGATTCCCTGCATCGAACGCAACGCGATGGGAGCGGTGAAGGCGATCAATGCTTGCCGGCTCGCCCTCAGGGGAACGGGTCACCATCACGTGTCACTGGACAAAGTGATCAAGACGATGCGCGAGACCGGCGCCGACATGAAAACGAAGTACAAGGAATCGGCCCGCGGCGGTCTCGCCGTGAACGTCGTCGAATGTTGATGCCGCAGCGCGCGGCAATCTCACACGATCACGCCACGACGTCGATCGGTTCGATGCATTCCGGTACGTCGTTGGCGGTGTGATTCACCAGGGTGCTCACGGGGTACGCCTCCATGCGGCCGGCGGGAAACGGGCGCAACAGCGGTGCCAGTTGCTCGTGGTCCCGGACCTCAGGGTTGAGCCAATGATCGTGATCCGATGGAAGGATGATTGCCGGCATGCGGTTGTGTAGCGGCCGGACCAGCTCGTTGGGTTCGGTGGTGATGATCGTGCAGGATTCGAGCGGTCCGTACCGCTCATCTTCCCACCGTTCCCACAATCCGGCAAATGCAAAGGGCTTCCGGTCCAGCATGCGCACGAAGTACGGCTGTTTCTTTTCTCCCCTTCGTTGCCATTCATAGAAACCGTCGGCGAGGACGAGGCATCGCCGCAGCCGATATGCGTCGCGAAAGGCGGGCTTCTGCGCGAGTGTTTCGGCTCGGGCGTTGATCATACGAGCGCCGACCCGCGGATCGGTAGCCCAACCCGGCACCAACCCCCAATGGAGCAGTACCGGTTCGCGCGGGGCTGGGTCGCGGCGCGCGCGGACGGCGACGACGCGGTCGGTGGGAGCCACGTTGTACCGCGGACGCCGCTCGAAGATACGTCGCACCTCCTCCGGGGGGAGCCGGAACAACATGGCCAGGTCTTCGGGGGACGTGAACAGCCCGTAGCGTCCACACATGAGCGATCAACCCCTGGGCGCGGTTGGAGGCTATCTTGCCTGCGTGATGCGACAATGTCGTGCGTGCTAAATCTAGCCGATTCGTGAGTTCATTCCCCCGGAACCGTCCGCTCAGGCCTCGACTGAGCCTCGCGATCCTCGGCACGGGCGTCGCGACGTATCTGCTCTCGCTCGCGCTGGCGCAGGTCCCAGGGTTCACCGAACAGGCATACTCGCGTGGAATCGGGCCATTCATCGCGCGTCTCCTCTCGTCCATCACGGGCGTTGTCCCCGTCTCGCTGGCGGAAATCGCCCTGATCGCGATTCTGCTGCGTCAGCTCATCCCCGCGGGAAGAGCGCTGTGGCACACATATCACGACAAGACGCGGGAGCCTCGGAACGCGCTGTTGGGGGGCGCACTTCGTCTGGGACAAGACGCGGGGATCTTGGTGACCCTGTTCTATGTGCTGTGGGGGTTCAACTACGCGCGGTCGCCGCTCGCGGATCAGCTGGGCTGGGACGCCGTCGGTGAAACCAGCGTGGACGAACTCGCGTACCTAACGGAGCAGCTGGTACAGGCTGCCAACGCCGAGTACCTCGAGATTCACGGGCGGGAGGATGCCGGCTCGCCCACCACGGGGCCCGAGGACCCACAGACACTCGAACAGGCTATTGAGGACGGCTGGGCGCGCGCGCGGGCCGATCTGCAATTACCTGTGGTCGGCGGGCGTTTTGGCCGTGTCAAGACGCTGCTGGCGACACGTCTGTATGAGGTATTCGGCATCGTGGGGTTCTATTTCCCGTTTACGGGCGAGGCCAATGTGCGGCGAGGAGTGCCGGCATCGGAATGGCCGCACTCGATTGCCCATGAGCAGGCCCATCAGAGGGGGGTTGCGCGAGAGTCGGAGGCGAACTTTTGGGGATACTTGTCTGCGGCGGGCGCTCGCGATCCGCACGCACGCTACTCGGCGTACCTGTTTGCGCAGTATCAGCTGCTTGCGGCGCTGACCCGCTCGGATCCGGCGCGGCGGCGCGAGGTGACGGGACTCCGGCTGCCCGGTGTGCAGCGAGACGTCGATTCCGCGCGAGCGTATTGGCTCCGGTTGCGTGGCCCTGGCACCGACGTCGGTCGCGTGGTGAACAACGCGTTCCTCCGATCCAACCGGGTTCCGGGCGGGATCCGCAGCTACTCGAGGAGCGCAGAATTCATCATCGCGTTTGCACGAAGCCGGAACGGGCAACTGATCCTGCGGCGGTAGTGGGTTGGATCTCGCTCGATTACCTTCAGGCACATGACTGACCCCAGCAACGTCTCCGAACACTCTCGCGGTGTTGCTCTCGCGCTCTCCGCCGTCACTGGGATCTTCGGGGGCCACCGGTTCTACGTCGGAAAGATCGGGAGCGGGCTGCTCATGCTGGCCACACTGGGCGGGCTGGGCGTGTGGTATGTGTATGACCTGATCATCGTAGCGTCGGGCGCGTTTCGAGACGCTGACGGGAAACGGGTGGTGGAGTGGGGGGTCACGGACCCCCCCGAGCGACAGCGCGGGCTTCGAGGCGAATCCAAGGCGTTGATCCTCGAAGAAATGGACCAGCTTCGCGGCGAGGTCTCGGAACTCGAGGAGCGCGTGGACTTCATGGAACGGATGCTCACATCACTCAGGGACCGGGTGCAGATCTCTCCCCCACGGTCCGCACCGTAGAAGACTGTAGTTGGGCGAACGATCGGATCGCACCGTGATCGCGCCTTCCATCCAC
>JBFHWR010000236.1:0-6400 GCA_041599395.1 Gemmatimonadales bacterium
ACCTCGGCGGCGAAACGGCGGGCGTCCGCCACCGAGCGTGCAAGGAGGTGCCGGGCGCACGGAAGCTCCGCCGCCTGAAGCACGGACTTCATGCGGGCCTTGTCGCGGAAATTCCGCGCGGCTTCGCCTGAGAGACCCGGAATGCCGAGCCGGTCTCGCAGGTCGCCCAGGGGAACCTGCAGTTCCTCGAGTGCCCCGAGGATTCGGTCCACGGATCCAAGCCGCCCACCCACTGCCCGGACGCCTTCTTCGATGTCGGCAGGGTTCACTCCCCGCTCGATGCGATGGTGTGCCGCCAAGCCACGCCGCACTTCCGCTGGCAGCCGCGACTCCGGATCTTGGCTCACCAGCCCGAGTCGCGTGTTCGGGAGCTTGAGCGCTCCCGCCAGCAGGCGGAATGTGGTCTCTTGAAAGAATGGCGCTACGAATACGACGTTGGGCATCGAAACCGGGGGTGCTGGCGTAAGATGGTCCGACCATCGAGGATTCGGTCATGAACGCACGAAACGTAATCTTCATTGAACCGACATTCCCAGACAATCAGCGGGAATTCGTTCGCGGACTCCATGGGGTGGGCGCTCGGGTCATCGGGCTCGGCGAACGGTCGCCGGACCAGGCGCGCGAGAAGGTGGGGGAGTGGTTGTTTCATTACGAGCAGGTCCCATCGGTGGTCGACGTGGGACGGCTGGTGCACGTGGTCAAGAGTCTACAGCGCCGGATCGAAGTGCATCGCCTCGAGGCCACGATCGAGGCCCACGTCATGTCTGCCGCTGAGGCCCGCGAGGCCTGTGGCATCCCCGGCACCTCCACACGCACCGCGTTTCTGTGCCGTGACAAACCGGCCATGAAGGAGCTGCTCCGAAACGGAGGCATCCCGTGTGCACGCTCGATGGGGGGTGGCGACCCCGCTGAGATTCGCGCGTTCGCCGCCCAGGTCGGCTATCCGTTGGTGGTGAAGCCGCGTGCAGCAGCGGGTGCGGCTGGGACGTACCGGGCGGACGGCGACGAGGAGCTGGCCCACATTCTCCAGATGACGCACGTGGGCCATGGCGGACAGGTGGCGGTCGAAGAGTTCAACGAGGGTCACGAGGCGTTCTACGATACACTCTCGGTCGGCGGGGAGATCGTGCACGACTTCATCACCCACTATTATCCAAACGTCCTGGAGGCCATGCGCACCCGCTGGATCTCCCCCCAATTCATCACAACCAACCGGGTCGACACTGCTGAGGAGTACGTCCAGGTACGTGAGATGGGCAAGCGAGTCATCGGGCTCCTCGGTCTCACCACCTCCGCAACGCACATGGAGTGGTTCTTTGGTCCAAACGGGCTCCGCTTTTCAGAGATCGGTTGCCGCCCGCCCGGCGTGGGCGCATGGGACCTGTACTGCACGGCGAACGACATCGACCTCTACCGCGAATGGGCGATGGCCGTGACGTATGGTCGCACGGCGGCGCGATGCTCCCGCCGGTTCTCGGCGGGCATCATTGCGCTCAGACCGGATCGTGACGGGCACATCACCGGGTACGACGGCTTGGAAGAGATCCAGCGCCGGTTCGGCGAGTGGATCATGGACGCGCGTCTTCCGCCCAGCGGCACGCCCACCCAGCCGGTCGATGCTGGCTACATGGCGAACGCGTGGATCCGGATGCGGCACCCCGACTACGACGAACTGCGCATGATGCTCAACACCATCGGTGAGACTGTTCAGGTCCGCGCCGCATGAGCAGCCCCCCCGTCGTTCTGCTCGGCCCGCAACGCCATGAAACGACCGTCGGCGACGTCCTAAATCGCGTGGCGCCAACCGGACGCCTCGTCACCGTAACCGCCGGTTGGCAGGAACGGGAGGCCGAAGACGTCGAGCTGAACGATCTCGTCGAGGGACGGGCACTCAATCTCACGCTCTACACCCGTGCCGAGACGGTGTGGCGGAGAGATGCCGCACTCCGCGCCGCGCACCAGGCCCAACAGGACCGGCTCCGCTTGCTCCGCCAGGCGTACATGACGCGGCTCGCGCATCTCATCGAGGCGTGGCGCGACGTCGAGGCGCTAACCGGCGATCCCGCGGTGCTCGATCCGGAGCGCCAGGCGGCGCTTGACGCGGTGCGAGAGCTGGATGCTCAGCACCTGCAACGAGTGGCCGCGGTTCGCGGCGAATTCGACGCCGCGCTCGAGCTACGGGACCGACCGGCGGTCCGCCAGCAGCGAGAGGAAATTGCCCGGCTCGTGGACGGCGCCTCGGCAGTCGCCATTGCCGGCGGGCATATCGCTGTCCTGCTCAACCGGCTGCGCATGTTTGACGTCGGGCCGCTGATCGCCGGGCTCCCCGTGGTGGCGTGGTCGGCCGGAGCGATGGCGATCGCCGAGCGGGTGGTGCTGTTTCATGACACCCCACCGCAGGGAGCAGGGCATGCTGAGGCGTTCGATGCCGGCCTGGGCTTCGCCCGCGACATCGTACCGTTGCCGCACGCCGGTACGCGGCTCAGACTCGACGATCCGACGCGCGTTGGATCACTCGCCCGTCGCTTCGCTCCGGCGCGATGCGTGACGCTCGATCCGGGTGAGGGCGTGGAGTTTCTCGAGGGACGATGGGTACCGCTCGGCGGCTCGCACCACGTCCGCGCCTCGCGGCGTCTCGCACCCGACGGACGCCTCCACGGTCTCGCAGCCTGACGATGCTGAGCACCTCCGCGACGGGCGGCCTCGCGATTGACGAGCTCACGCGCCACCCGCTCCTCGATGAAACCGCCGTCACCGCCTTTCTCGATGCCCACACGTTCCCAATCGTCGAGGGCCCGTTTTGCACCTTTGTGTTTCGCGGAGAGGCTGACGAAGTCTTTCTGCGCCATTGGATCTTTGGCTTGCCGTCTTCGCAGGCGTTTGGCCAATTGAACGGCACCGACCTTTGGACGTTGGTGCTCGAGTTGCCCGAGGAATCCCGGGTCGAATACAAGATCGAGGTGCGCCGCGGGCGACAAATCGAACTCATCCGCGACCCGCTCAATCCGCTCCTGGCGCGAGACCCGTTTGGCGCCAACTCGGTCTGCCATGGCTCCGGATACGTGACACCGGAATGGACCGAACCCCACCCTGACGCCCGAGAGGGCACGCTCGAAGAGTACCGCATCCGCTCGCGGGCCCTCCACGGCACCCGTCAGGTAACGCTCTATTATCCGGCGCGCTACCGGCCGACCCGGCGGTACCCGCTGCTCGTGGTGCACGATGGACTCGACTACCTGCGATACGTAGCCTTCAAGACGGTGCTCGACAACCTGGTGCATCGGTTCGAGATTCCGGGGGTGATCGTGGCGCTGACGCAGTCCGAGCAGCGCAACGACGAGTACGCTGCGCAGGACGCGCACGCAACGTTCATCGCCGACGAACTCGTCCCGCGGCTGGAACGCAAGCTGCCGCTCGTCGGCACGCCGGCGAGTCGCGGCCTCGTTGGCGCGAGCTTGGGCGCGGTTGCCGCCTTCCACGCAGCAGCGCAACGTCCCGGGTACTTTGGCCGGCTGTTGCTGCAGTCGGGGTCGTTCGCGTTCTCGGATATCGGCGATCACGAGCGTGGCCCGCTGTTCGACCGCGTCGCGCAGTTCGTGAACGCGTATCGGGCGGCACCGACAGCCGTGACCGAACGGCTGTTTCTCAGCTGCGGGATGTACGAGTCGCTCATTTACGAGAACCGGTCGCTCGTGCCGATGTTCCAGGCAACGCAGATGGCCGTGCGGTATGTTGAAGCGCGCGACGGACACAACTGGGAAAACTGGCGGGATCGCCTGCGCGAGGGCCTCTCGTGGCTGTTCCCCGGTCCCCTCTGGATGGTGTACGAGTAATGCGACCAGCAACACAGGAAACACGTGATGACTGACGACATCCGGCGCATTGGCCTCTCGCTGGGCGCGGATATTTGCTGGCCCATCGCGTACACGGAGATTCTCAAGCGACTCGACTTACACATTCCCGTCGATGGCCGCACCGTGACCTTCGACGTCGAGCGGGTGACGATCGAGCCGTTCAACCTGCGAAAGCCCACGCGATACGACTTGATCATCGACCGCCTGACCCACTGGTATCACACCACCCGCGAATGGATCAAGAAAGCGGTGATTCTCGACGGCGTCTACGTGTTCAACAATCCGTGGACGGTACAATCCATGGAAAAGCAGACCACGTACTGCGCCATGATGCGACTCGGCCTACCGATTCCGGACACCTGGCTGGTTCCGCCCAAGGAGTATGAACAACGCGAGGATCTCCAGACAACCCTCGAGCGCTACGCGCGGTACTTCGACCTCGGGGACATCGGCCGGCAGCTTGGTTATCCGATGTACATGAAACCGTACGACGGGGGCGCGTGGCGCGGCGTGTCGAGAATCGAATCAGAGGAGGCGCTCCGGGCGGCGTACGAGCAAAGCGGGCGCTACGTCATGCATCTCCAACGCGCGGTCGATCCGTTCGACCGGTTCGTGCGCAACATTGGTCTCGGTCCCCAGGTCCGGCACGTCGAGTACGACCCCAGCGCCCCCCTCCATGAGCGCTACACCATGGAACGGGATTTCCTGACTGACGACGAAGCGTCTCTGCTCCGCGATATGACGCTGACGATCAATGCGTTCTTTGCGTGGGACTTCAACTCCTGTGAGACGTTGCGCCAGGATGGCGGATGGATCCCCATCGACTTTGCGAATCCTTGCCCCGACTCCCAGGTCACCTCGCTGCACTATCATTTTCCCTGGCTCATCATGGCCAACATCCGGTGGTCGGTGTTCGCCGCTGCGACGAAACGACGCATGCGGCAGCTGGATTGGGACCGGTTCTTCAACGCGGTCGAAGACGGCATGACACTGCGGGAGCGACTCGATGCCACCGTGCCGATTGCACACGAACGACTTCAGACCGAGGCGTTCCACGAATTCTGCGACCGCCATCTCGGCCACATCGAGGAGGTTACGCAGGAGTTCTTCGCGTCGGACGAGGGACGCGACGCGGTGCGGCAGAAGGTCGTCGCGGTGTTCCCATCGCACGAAGTAGACCAATTCACCGATCTGTTTTGGGAGCGCATTCAACGGTGGCGCGCCGATCAGGCCGCCAATGCAACGGCATAGCCCTGCCCGCGTGACCGTGACGTGAAGCTCAAGACGAGTTGGTACTCCCACCGAGTCGAGCAAGACATCTCGGTCGCGCGCTGGGGTGAAATCGGTACGCCACTCTTCATTTTTCCCACCGCCGGCGGTGACGCGGAAGAAATCGAGCGCTTCCTGATCATCGAGACGCTGGCCCAGTTTCTGAACGATGGCCGGATCAAGATTTACTCGTGCGACTCGGTGGCGGGACGCGTGATGCTCGGAGAAGAGGGCTCACCATCGTACCGGATGGCGATGCTGAACCGGTTCCACCAATGCATCTATCACGAGGTCGTCCCGGCAATCCGGAACGATTGCCGCTCCGAGGACATCGGCATCATCGCCGCAGGCGCGTCAATTGGTGCGTTCAATGCGCTTGCCGCGGTGTGTCGCTTCCCCGACGCGTTCACCCACGCGATCTGCATGAGCGGGACGTATGATCTCGAGCGTTTTCTCAAAGGGTCGGCAACTGACGATTACCTCGCGTCGTCGCCGCTCCACTTCGTCCCGCGGCTCAATCATGCCCACCTCGAGCTGCTTCGCACGCGGTTCGTTCTCCTGCCCTCCGGCGAGGGCCGGGCGGAAGACATCGGTGAGACATGGCGCGCCGCCGACGTGCTTGGAAAATGCGGGGTCCCCAACCGGGTGGATTCCTGGGGGCCGGACTGGCATCACGACTGGCCGACCTGGCGCAACATGCTCGTCCGCTATGTCGATGAGCTGGTACCCGCGCCGGCCGATTAGCTCTGAGCAGCGCCGCGGCTCCTAGAACCACGCAAGCCACCCTGCCAACAACATCACTCCTCACCCTCGCTGTTCTTCTCCGTGTCCTCTGCGGCTAGGTACCGTTGCCTGCACCTCCGACGGCGTGCGAGTAAGCGGACTCAGTCAGGTTCACCACAGAGCACACAGAGCATGAACAGAGAGAACGCGGAAGGGGGCTGTGTTGGCGTTCGAGCCTCCACTGCAGGCGAGTAAGCTGCCTGATTGGTGTGTGCTTCAACCGTAACGTCTCTGTGGTCTCTGTGGTCTCTGTGATGAACCACCCAAACGCATCGAGGTGAATCCACGGTCACGGCCGGTTTTACCACAGAGAGCACAGAGCACACAGAGAGGGAACCGTGGGGTTGCCTTCGCGGCTGACATTCGTACCTCGGGCCGATGACCGTCCTCCCCTCGGCCCCTCAGCGTTGCGACTAGTGATCGTGGCCGGGCGGAAGAGTGAAACCGAGTCTTTCGGCTAGCTGGGTCGCCAATGGCTCGGGTAGCTGATCCCG
>JBFHWR010000237.1:0-6331 GCA_041599395.1 Gemmatimonadales bacterium
CGGGAATATCGGCGAGATAGGCCGGGAAGGCGGGAAAGTGGGCTTCGTCTTGGATGAAGTCCTGCGCCGGACTGACGGCATCGCCTTCGATGCTGACCGTGAGCAGGGTGTCGATCGGAACGGCGAGCACCGCGGCCTGTGCCGAGTCCAGCGCGAGGCCGACGTTGGGCTGGACGACCAGGGCATAGCGACCCGTCTGAAGCGGAGCCTTCACCAGCAGGTCCGCGCGATTGCCCGGGGCCAGGTTGACCCTCACATTTGGGGCTCCCTCCTTCTCGTAGTTGGCATAGTCGAGCTGCACGCCGTCCAGCGCGGTCAAACGCCAGGCCAAGCCTCCTTGAGCGGCGCCGCCCGGGAGCGTATCGAACCGCTGAAGCTGGACCGCATCGCGGTACGTGCCATTCGCAACCCGCCACAGTTGCACTTCTCCAGGCCGCATCTTCACGACCGGGTTGAGCCGGCCGTTGACGGAGAGCCGGTACAGCGGCCGATCGCTTCGGCTCCCCCGGGGGGCCGGGTTCAACAGCGGGAATGGAGTTGTCGAGATCTGCTGGATCATCAACACTCGATCTCGCAATCCTTCGCCGTAAAACCGCCGCAGGTCATCGTCGTACTGACCCTCGACCACCAGCACCCCCGCCAGGCCGTTGGCCACGTTCAGGGCCGTCGACCCGTGCTTGTGCGCGTGATACCAGTGCGTACCCGGGGTCTGTCCCATCGTGTTGGTCTGCGGATCGGCCAACCTGAAGCAGTAGGGGTACGCGCCCATCTGATTCTGTGGCCATATGCCCTGCGCGATCTGCTTCTCATTCGCTGGCCACAGCTTCAACTCGGGCGGCAGATTGCCGGGCACTCCGCGATAAGGCACCGTCGCGTCGTACTGTTTAATCAGACGCTCCTGGTCGGCACGCCAGCGCTCCGGCAGTTGGCTCCATGCGGTCGGCGATCCGGCCTGGCTGCACGTCTCCCAGATCTGTTGAAAGACGCTGTCGATGAGCGCGCTGTCCTGCGTGATCCTGCCGTCGGCGTCTCTCGGCGCGGGACGAACGAAGAGCAGGATGTTGTCGCCGGTGGTGTTCGGCGTCGTGTGCGTGCCGTGGAAGTGGATGTTCGATGTGCTCGACCCGTGCAGACAATTGGGCATCCGATCTCCACTTTGGCCCGGGTACAGCAAACCCGATTCCGTTCGCACTTCGTCGCAACCGGTGGTATTCGATGTGTTCGTGTTGGCCTGATCGAGCGAGAAGGGGAAGTTCCGCGTGTCTACGTGATTCAAGAACCTGATCTGGATCATGTCGCCCACTCTGGCGCGGAGCGTCGGGCCGGGAATGGCTACGCCACTGGAAAACAACGGGTCCTCGGGCTGTGGCACCAACAGGTTCCGACCCGTGATGTACCGGATGTCCTGGGGCACACACCGTCTGTCTCCCGCCACCTCCCAAATGGTCCGCTCGCCGCTCGTGAGCTTCAGCTCCGCCCGCAACAGCCCGCCTTGGCTCCTGATCTCGGGGACGCTGATCAGGTCTTGGCGGGGCTGGCAGGGGTTCTGTGCCGCAACTTCCCGGGCGAGTGACGGCGACAAATGGATGGAGCCAACAATCAGCGCACACACAGCCGTCTCATACCGTTTCATCTGGCCTACTCCCCTTTCTTGTCCGCGGTGCCCTGCCCAAACGGACGTTTCTTCGCAAAGGCGGTCTTTTTCGCGAACGAGGCTTTTTTCGGCCCCCCAGTGACCTTGATGCTGCCTTTTTCCCCATCATGGAGTTTGCAATGGTAGTTGATCGTGCCTGCTCGGCTGGGCGCAAACGCCGAAGACGACGACTTGGGAGCAATCTGGTTGGACACTAAGGCGTATTTTTCGCCGTCCGGAACCGGGAAGTGCTCCTTCTTGTCGTCGTTGCGCCAAAAGACCTGATCGCCGACGCGAACATCCGGATCTCTTTGTGCGAACTCGAACTTCGCGGGCTTCCCGCGCTGCGGCGTGATGTTGATTCTCCACTTGGCCATAACATAGCTCCTAAGTTCGTCCCGAGCCGCTGCTTTGCGGCATCGCTAATCAACAGGACCGTATAGTGTCAACGCGACCCGGTCCGTTAGTCTCAAGCGAACACCCCACCTCCGCAATCGGATGATTGCTGATTTCTGGGGTAGAAAACGCCTAGATGGGCCTCGGCAAACCGCAGAGACGGCACCTCTCGCGGGGCGTGCACATCATGGAATTCGCCGCAACACGGTAGCCTGGCGAGGAGACTCACGCGCGGCCCTACTCGTTTTGGCCGCTTCCCATACTGGGTGAGTGAGCAGGCCAGGCCGGGCAGCGCGGGGCCTATCCGAACGAGGAGGGACCTACACCAAGATTCATCATGAATCCGACACCGGCCGTGCTAGGCTCGAGAGTGCGGTTCTAGACGTTGTCTGCGTCAGTCCACGTCGGAACCCGTGGCGTCCGAGGTGATCCCCGGGCGGCAGGCCACGCATCACTGCCGTAGACCGCACCCAGCAACGGAGCGCGCCTGCGGCGCGATCCCGGCCCAAGCTGGTTCGTGTAGCTGATCAGCTCACACTCGCCGCCGCCGGCGTCAAACCGGGCTCTGGCTCGATGACCCCGCCATCCTCCCAATCCGCCAGCAGATCCGGCTCGAGCGGCTCGGTGAGCACCGGATGCTCTCGCAAATAGTCCTCGCGCAGCCGATCCTCGGAGTCGTAGTACGGCGCTTCGATCTCCTCCAGCTGCCGCTGATGCACTTGGGAAATCTTGTTGATCTTCCGCATGATACGGTACATCCCCACCTGAAACGCGAAACCTCGATGTTTACCGAACACCGACGAGAGCACCTTCTGCACACTGTAGAATTGCAGCGTCGCCCGGTACACGGCGCGCTCCAAAACACTCGGCCGGACGTTCTTGGGGAACGTATTGACCAGGTGCGCGCCTGAGTAATCGAGGTCGAGTTCGCAAATGCGATGACGGGGAAGCGTGCGTCCCGGCAACCCCGGGTACTCCGTGAGTAGATACATGCTCATGCCACAGATGTCATGCTCCTCGCAGAATGAGACAATGGAGTACGGTGTGCTCTCCCGGTCTTCGTCGAACCCCACCATGAACAAGCCGAAGATTTCAATGCCATAGGAGCGAATGCGGGCGACTGCCTCGATGATCTCCGCAACCGTTTGTCGTTTCTGGACACTGGCGAGCGTCGGGTTCTCGAGGCTCTCCAGTCCCAGTGCCAGGCTGCTGAAACCGGCCTGCCGCATCAATTCGAGAAGGTCGGGGTGCTGCGCGATATCGACTCGGCACAGCGCGGTGAACCGGCAGCCGAGATCCGCATCGATGATCGCTTGCAGCACGTTCCGCGTATGTCTCGGGTTGACGCCGAAGTTGGCGTCCGCGAGCTGGAATTCCGGCGTCCGAAAGAATTCCTTCTTCTGCCGGATATCTTCGATGAGCGGCTCTATGGCGTGCTTCCGATAGCCGGTTCCGCCCAGCATGTTCTCGTAACAGAACGTGCACGGATACGGGCACCCGCGTGACGCCATGACTTGTCCGACGTAGCGGCCCCCGTACTTCATCACTTGCCCAGGTAGCGATAACCGCTTGAAGCCGGTCAAGAGATCGAGGTTGTGCACTGTACCAGGTTGGCGGAGAAACGTCCGGCGGCGATTGTGAATGACCCGCCCGTTCCGCCTGAAGGAGATTCCCTCCACGCCGTCGAGCGGCGCATTTGTCTCAAACGCCTCCAACAGCTCCACGAAGGTGACCTCGCCTTCTTCCCGGACGACGACGTCGGCGATTGCCAGCCCTTCGTTGGGCGAAACCGAGGCGTGGGGGCCGCCCACAACCAGTTTCGCTCGCGGGTTGACCTGCCTGACCCGTTCGAAGAACCGCTGCACCGACTTGTAGTTCGGACCGGAGAGCGCGGCGCCCACCACGTCGTACTCCGACAGGCGCTTGGTCGGTACGCCGTTCAAGATCTCAACGTACACCTCGACGTCATGACCCGCCTGTTCCGCGGCGGTACCGACGCCCAAGACGTCACGACGGGGCTGGAGCAGTAGATCACACACGGCCGGCTGGGCTGCTTCCATGTCGAGAATGGCGACTTTGAGAGGCATGGCGATCTCCTTTGGGTGCCGTTGACGCCCGATGCTGCGGTAGTCGTTATGGAACCAGAGGCTCGATTGACATGCTACCGGGTTAACCCGCTGGAGCCGCGGCGGCCAAATCGCGGGAGAGCAGTTCTCTCAGATGCGGTACGAGGGAACGGACCCTCGCACCTGTGAGTATGTCGTGATGCGTCGAAGCCTGCAGTTTCTGCACGCTCAAGGAACCAATCCAGCGATCCCACCCATAGCCCGGCCGCTCGATGTCGGGATGCTTCTCGAGGTACTCCGGTGCGTCCGAGTCCGCGGTGAAAAACGTCACGTCGCCGGCATACGTCGCGGGCACGTACTCGATATGCGCGCGCACGTTGGCACCGAACACGGCGAGCATTCGGCCAATCAGTTCTCGACTGAACGGCCCACCCTCGGTTCTCAGGTCCCGCGTCTTCTCCACCACGTAGGACACGCGCTGGTCGTCGTCGAGCGGAAGCAGATCCTCCCTGCTCACATGCAGCGTCTTGCCGAAGGTCATCCCCAACTCCTCCACGAACCACGTGATCAGCTGCGCGTTGTCCAGTTTGTCCGCTTCCCGGCCCAGAGACGGCGCGGGCGTGTCGATCAGGACGAGCGCTCCAACCGTGTGACCGTCGCGCTGCAGTTGCTGCGCCATTTCAAACGCAATCGCCCCTCCCATCGAGTAGCCAACGAGGTGATACGGCCCTTCCGCTTGCACCGTCCGCATCAACTTGATATACGACTCGGCAAGCAGTTCCACGCTCCGCGCGACGCCGACCCCGTCGTTCAAGCCCGGAGCTTCGATGCCGTAGAACGGCTGATCGGTTCCGAGTTCGCGAGCCAACTCCGCGTAGCAGCCCACCTGTCCGCTGCTCGGATGGATCCCGAAGCACGGCGTCTCCCCACCCAAAGGCTGTAGCGGAACCAGCCGACCCTCACGTTCAGCAACGTCTTCAACTCGACTATCAGTCGACTCAGCGCTGATGTGTTCCAGCAGCCGCGCAGCCAGCTGCCTGATGCTCGGTCCCTGTAACAGACCGGTGATCGAGAGATCCGTTTCCAAGTCCCCGTCCACTCGGGTCTTGAGCTCGAGCGCCATCAGCGAGTCCAGGCCGAGATCCGTGACAGGAGTGTCCGGGTTCAACTTGTCCGGTGACGATCGCAGCACTACACCAATTCGCTCCACCAGGTAGTCTTGCACGAACTGCAGCCGGTCATCGGCCACCAACGCCAGCACGGACTCGCGGACGGACACCGATGATTTCTGGGCGCGTTGGTCGCTTATCTCGCTGAACGCCTCGGCGAACCGGGGCGAACTTGCGCTTCGGGGATAGGCCTGACTCCACTTCCTCCAGTCCATTCGTGCCGCCACCGCCTGGGTGACGTCGGCGCCGATGATGCTCGCGAGACATCGGAGCGCTTCGGACGGCGCAAAGGGCTTGAGCCCCTGTTGATCGAGGAACTGGCTGATCTCTTTGTGCTGCGCGAGATACCCGACCTCCCCCAGCGCACCCCAGCGAATCGACACCGCGGGGAGCCCGAGCGATCGCCGGTAATGGGCGAACGCATCGAGAAAGGCGTTGGCCGCTACGTAGTTACCCTGCCCGGGATTCCCGAAGATCGTAGCCACTGACGAGAATAGCACGAAAAAGTCGAGGTCGTGGCGCGACGTGTGTGAATGCAGGTTCCAGGCCCCGGACACCTTGGGCGCTAGCACTCGATTCATTCGTTCGTGATCGAGTTGGTCGAGATATCCGTCGTCGAGCACCATCGCGGCATGGATGACGCCCTTGAGCGGGGGCATCGTCTCCGTGATGCGCTCCATGAGGTCGGCCACCTGGGCCTCGTCGGTGATGTCGACTGGTGCGACGGTGATGGTCGCACCGGAAGCTCGCATTGCCTCTATGGCAGCCGCGGCCGTGCTGTGTGCCGCGGGCCCGCGCCGGCTGACCAGGACAAGTCGTTTGGCCCCTGCCCCAACCAACCATTCCGCCACGGCGAGGCCAAACCCTCCCAGCCCTCCAGTAATGAGATAGGTCGCGTCCGCTCGGATCGTGACACTGTCGTGGGTATCTCGCTCGATCACGCCGTTCTCGTCGTCCATGGACGCGACGATCTTGCCGATGTGTCGGGCTTGCGCCATGTCGCGGAACGCCTTCGCGATATCGGATATGGGATAGACCGTCGTTTGGATGGGTCGAAGATCTTGTTC
>JBFHWR010000238.1:0-6311 GCA_041599395.1 Gemmatimonadales bacterium
CCTCGTCCCGGCCATCTTCATCTCGCTCATCATGACAGGCAATGCGGTGCCGCAACTGGGCTTTGGCGGCACCATGGCCGATGGGTCCGGATACTTGCTCGATCGGTTGGACGGACTGAGCGACGCGCTTGGCTTTGGCCCCTATACCGCTGGCACCAAGACGACGGGTGACGTGTTTGCGATCACCGCGGCGCTGATGGTCGGGACCGCGGGGCTTCCTCACGTGATTGTTCGGTTTTATACCGTGCCCAAGGTCGCGGCCGCGCGAATCTCAGCCGGCTGGGCCCTCGTGTTCATCGCATTGTTGTATACGACGGCACCGGCTGTTGCAGCATTTGCGCGTACGAACCTGTTGACCACGGTGTCCGACGCACCATATGAGGACGTTCCCGCCTGGTTTACCAACTGGGAAACCACGGGCCTCATCGAGTTTGATGATCGAAATGGGGACGGGCGGATTCAGTACGTGGGCGCCGGCTCGCCGGAAACCAACGAGCTGACCATCGACCAGGACATCATGGTCCTGGCCAATCCCGAGATTGCCCGTCTGCCGAACTGGGTTGTCGGGCTCGTGGCAGCCGGTGGACTGGCCGCGGCGTTGTCCACCGCCGCTGGTCTCCTGCTCGTCATCTCGACGTCGGTGGCGCATGATCTGCTGAAGAAGACCATCAGGCCGGACGTGAGCGAGCATATCGAACTCATTGCGGCGCGTGTCGCGGCGGGTGTGGCTGTCGTGATTGCGGGCTACTTCGGTATCAATCCGCCTGGATTCGTGGCCCAGGTCGTTGCCTTCGCGTTTGGCCTGGCGGCGGCGTCCTTCTTCCCGGCGATCATCATGGGCATTTTTTCCAAGCGCATGAACAGCCACGGAGCCGTTGCGGGGATGATCGCCGGAATCACGTTCACGGCCATGTATATCATCTTCTTCAAGTTCCTGCGGCCCGAGTTGAACAGCTCGGAGCACTGGTGGCTCGGTGTCTCACCTGAAGGTATCGGAACGGTGGGGATGGTCCTGAACTTCGCCGTGGCAGCTATTGTTTGCCGCTTTACGAAGCCGCCACCGGACGACGTTCAAGCGTTGGTGGACGACATTCGAGTGCCACGGGGAGCCGGAGGACCCCACGAAATCGGGGCGTGACGCCGTAAAATAGCGCGGTGTGCTAGCGTTTCCTCTTGGCTCGCTTCTTTGACGCCTTTTTTGTTGTGCGCTTCTTCGATGCAGTCTTTTTCTTTGTAGCCTTCTTCTTTTTTTTACCGGCCGTCGCGCCGCCGCCTTCGAACGACCACATCTTTTGCGTCCGGAGCCTCAACTTGTCGGCGTGCTCCCCCCGAAGCCGATCCCAAAGCGATAAACCGGCCCGCTTCTCGACGTCTTCGGTTTTGCACCGGAAGCTCGCGATGGGCTTGTTCTGCACGTCGTTGGGAATCATGAAGGACCACATGTCGAAGCGACCGCTCCGTCGCTCGGCCAGCACGGATTTGAAGTATCCGTGCGGCACGACGACGTGATTGTCGCCGATGACTTCGACGTCGTCAGCCACATCGAAGATCGGGCCGCAGATCGAGTAGACCTCGACATACGTGTCCGTCTGATCGGCCAAGTCGCGGACCGCCTGCTCGAGATTCTTCCAGATGCCGCGGTTGAAGCCGGGTTTTTGGGGGCTCATGTTGCTGAGCAAGAAGGTCTCGCTGTTCAACACGAGCTTGGAGCGGCGATTGGCGCTGGAGACCAGGTGCCCGCGATCGTAGAGCGCTTTGCCATCGGGGCCCTTCGCCTTTTTATAATCCTTCAAGGTCGAGCGGAACTTATCCGGCACTCGGAGATCCTCGCGAAAATTATCTAGGCGGACGAGGCGCTCTGCAATCGCCATGCTGTCCTCATCGAGTCGTTCCAACGCCCAGCGTGGCTGCCGAAAGAGGAACGAGTAGCCAATGATGAACTGGCGGTTCATGAGGTAGAGATCCGCCGTCGGAATGCCGTATCGCGTCTCGGGTCTCAGGCTGGGGATTTCAATCACGGTGTCCTCCTCGGGTCGTCCACCCTGCCGTTGGAATGAGGTCGCACGTCGTCGCCTGCCCGAATCGTACGGCGCGAACGGTATTGCGGCAATAGGACGACTGCTGAATTTCGCTGCCGCAACGACCTGAGCCCGCGACGGACGCAAATCGACGGACGGTGGGAAGCGGGCCGCGCCCGCCGCCCTGCACGGAGTAATAGATTCCTGCCCCATGGCGGCGCCAATCGATCGATCCGCGGGTGACGAAGCTTTCCGACTTTGGCCGGCGTTGCGTGAAGCCGTGCGTGGCACGCAACAGGATTTCACATCGGGGCCCATTGGACGGGCGATTCTCCTCCTCGCGGTTCCGATGGTGCTGGAAACGGCCATGGAGTCGGTCTTTGCCGTGGTCGACATCTTCTTCGTCTCACGCCTGGGACCTGAAGCGGTCGCAACGGTCGGCCTCACCGAGTCGATCCTCACGCTGATCTACACGGTAGCGCTCGGACTGAGCATCGGCGCAACTGCGATGGTTGCGCGCCGTATCGGGGAGAAAGATCCGGATGGCGCCGCGGTTGCGGCGGTCCAAGCGATCGCCCTTGGCATTGGTGTAGCGGTTGTACTCGGATGCTCCGGCGCTCTGCTTGCCCCTCGGCTGCTCACGTTGATGGGTGCTGAACCGGAGGTGGTCGGCCCGGGTGCGGCATATGCACGCATCATGCTGGGCGCAAATGTCACGGTCTTGTTGCTGTTCCTCATCAACGCGGTGTTCCGCGGCGCGGGGGACGCCGCGATTGCAATGCGGGTGCTCTGGCTGGGAAACGGCATCAACATTCTTCTCGACCCGGCGCTTATCTTCGGGATCGGACCGTTCCCGGAACTGGGGATCAAAGGCGCCGCCGTGGCGACGAACATCGGTCGTGGCACGGCCGTGCTCGTGCAACTCTATGTGCTGTCGCGCGCGGGCGGTAGAGTGAAGATTGGTGCGCAACACCTCCGACTGAATCCGAAGGTGATGTGGCAACTCATCAGATTGTCTGGAACGGGCATGTTTCAGGTGTTCGTTGCCATGGCGAGCTGGATCGGGCTCATCCGGATCTTGGCCGGGTTCGGAAGCGAGGTGCTCGCCGGTTATACCATCGGTATTCGGATCATCATCTTTGCGCTGCTACCGAGCTGGGGAATGAGCAATGCGGCTGCCACGATGGTGGGTCAGGCGCTTGGCGCACGCAAACCGGAGCGCGCCGAGCGAGCGGTCTGGATGGCAGGGTTCTACAACATGCTCTTTCTCGGGGCGGTCGGAGCGGCGTTCATGCTTCTTGCCCCCCAGATCGTGCGGGTATTTACGACAGAGGCGGAACCCGCGCGGTACGCAATTCTCTGCCTTCGAATCGTGAGCTCGGGGTTTCTCTTCTATGCGTATGGCATGGTCCTGACCCAGTCGTTCAACGGGGCAGGTGACACCTGGACGCCGACCGTTATCAATCTCTTCTGCTTTTGGCTCTTCGAACTTCCATTTGCTTACGTCCTGGCTTACGTATTCGGTGTCGGACCGGTCGGTGTGTTTGTCGCGATGACGGTAGCTTTCTCGTCATTGGCGGTTGTGAGTGCCGCGGTCTTCCGCCGAGGCAAGTGGAAGCTCAAGGTGGTGTAGGGTGCAACCCATGGGAGTCAATCGCTGGCGACGTGGCTAACGGTTTGTCGATTGGCCAAACATCATGATCTCAACGAGAAAATCCGGCCCCATGAGGTCAGCGCCGATGACCGTCCGAGAAGCAGCGTCACCGATTACTTCGTCGAGTACGGCGTTGGCTGTGCCGGTGTGAACGATGTGTGGCAGCCACATGTGAATGGCATGGACGTTCTCGAACTCCATTCCTGCTGCTTGTAGCGTGGCTCGGAGGTTCGAGAGCGTCTGTCGCGTCTGCGCCTCGATGTCACCCTTTGCGACGCCTGCAGGGCCGCTGCCCACCATCCCCGCCGTATAGACTCGGTCGCCAACATGGATTGCTGGTGAGTACGGGCTGCGTGGCCGTGAAGCGCCCGCCGCCACAACAACCGCCCGATTGGCTCCTCGTTCTGCCACGCACTGGATCTCGACCTTGAAAGCCGGGTTCATGAGACCGGCCCGGACGGTTGCTCGGGCGGGTGGGTCCTCCCCAACGAACTCCCTGTACGCCGCATTCATGGGGCCGAACTCGCGCGGGTCGTCCATGAAGACGGTGCACGAAGCGAGGTCGGTAAATGCCATGTCGGCTGCCTCGAGCACCGCCCCGATATTCCCGAAGACACGCCGCGTTTGCGTCGCGATGCCACCGGTAACGGGTTGATACGTCGCGGGATCACGACTCGTCGCCCCGGCGATAAACAGCGTGTTCCCGGCCAGGATCCCCCAACTGTACGGCAGTTCGGGGGACTTGAGGGCGTTGGGTTCGATCACGCGTCGTGGGACGCCTGGCCGTGCCGCCACGACGGAAATCTGCACCGCGGCCCCCACCATGGGGATATCAGCCGACACCGTGGCCCGCGTCGGCGGCTCTCGCGGGAAATACGAACGGTAAACCTCGTTCATCTCCGCGAAATGACGCGTGTCCGAGAGGAAGACGTTTGCGCTCACCACCCTCGTGAAATCCATCCCCTGCGCGTGCAGGGTGGCGCCGATGTTTTCCATTGCCTGGCGCACCTGACCGGTAACACCCGCCACAAGCTCCCCAGTGGTCGGGTCGGTCCCAAGGGTGCCGCCGATGTGGAGAAATTCGCGGTCCGCTGGTTCCGCAGTGTGGTTTGCCGGAGTCACGAGGACGGCCAGCGGCGCAAGCAGGGCGAACATCCAGACGGTTGAACGCGAACGGAATCGGATTGGCATGGTCCCTCAGGAGTGGAATCAGGACGCTTGAATGACCAAACATGCAGCCCGATCGAGACCGTCGCGAGGGCCTCCCGAATTCGTCGCTCAGGCCGCAACTTACCTGGGTCAGCAGATTGTCCGTTCTCAACGGTCAACTCGAGGAGACACGAGATGCGAATGACCGCACCGCCCGTCCGCCATTTCCGCTGGGACGACATGCCGAAAGAGACGGTTACCGACCAGATCACTCGCCGTCTGGTAACCGGAGAACGCTCGATGATCGCCCATGTGTATTTGGACAAGGGTGCCGTCGTGCCCCGGCACGCTCATGATAACGAGCAGTTCACGTACATTCTCGAGGGAGCACTGCACTTCTGGATCGGCGAGGACGAAGCGTACGAGATCGTCGTTCGCGCCGGCGAGATCCTTCACATTCCATCGAACGTCCCCCACAAAGCGGAAGCGCTCGAAGACACCTTCGACGTTGACGTCTTCACACCGCCGCGGCAGGACTGGCTAGATGGTACCGATACCTACTTTCACGCAACGACGTGACCGGAGCAACCGATGTCGACGCATTTGGTAGAGGCTGAATGGATCTGGAAAGACGGCGGGTTCGTTCGGTGGGCCGATGCCCAGGTGCATGTCCTGAGTTTGGCCGTACAATTCGGATCCTCGGTGTTTGAAGGCATCCGCTGCTACGAAACGGAGCACGGCCCGATGGTGTTTCGGCTGCGAGATCATATGCGACGGCTACACGACTCGTGCCGGATTTACCGAATGGAGTTGAATTTCGATGTGGATGCGCTGGTTGCGGGCTGCCGGTCCGTCATCGTGAAGAACGGCCTCGAGGAGTGCTACATCCGCTCCACCGTGCTCCGAGGATACGGCGCCGCGGGCATGAACCCCGTCGGTAGTCCAATCGAGACATACATGATCGCGTGGCCGTGGGGCACGTATCTCGGCCCCGATGCGCTGGAGCGCGGCGTCGACGTGTGTGTCTCGAGCTGGCAACGGCCGGAGCCCAACACCTATCCGTCGAACGCGAAGGCCGCCGGGCACTACACGAACGCCCAGCTCATCAAAATGGAAGCGCTCGCCAACGGGTACGTCGAGGCAATTGCCCTCGGCCCGGGTGGAGTTGTGAGCGAAGGAAGCGGCCAGAACCTGTTCCTGGTTCGCGACGGCGTTTTGATCGTGCCGCAGACCGACGGAACGTCACTCTCCGGGATCACGCGTGACAGCGTCATGACCATTGCGCGCGATCGCGCCATCGAGGTGAGAGAACAGACGGTGCCTCGTGAGACGATCTACACTGCAGATGAAGCGTTCTTCACTGGAACGGCGACCGAGGTCACGCCCATCCGAAGCGTCGATAAAATTCCGATTGGTGCCGGTAAGGCAGGACCCATTACACAGATGCTACAGGCCGCGTACCTCGAGCACGCCCGGGGGGATGTGGAGGA
>JBFHWR010000239.1:0-6294 GCA_041599395.1 Gemmatimonadales bacterium
CAGTGCTGACCGCGGTCGCTCGTGTAAAACAGCCCCAGCTCTGCGCCGAGGTAGAGTCCGTTGGGATTGCGGGGATCTTCGCGCACCGTCCGCAATACGCGGTCAGGTGGCAGGTTCGAGACCAGTGATGTCCACGTATCACCATAGTCGGTGGATGCGTAGAGATAGTTCGCAAAATCGTTGTTGCGATAGTTGTTGACCACGACGTACACGGTCGCCGCGTCATGGCGGGAGGCTTCGATTCCCGAGATCCACGCGGACTGTGGCAGTCCCGGAAGCCGCGCCGCCGCGTTCGCCCATGTCGCCCCGTCGTCCCGTGAGATCTGGAGATTCCCGTCGTCGGTCCCGACGTACAGCAGTCCCTGCATGAGCGGGGATTCGGCAATCGCGCTGAGCGTCGGGTAATAGGGGATTCCGTCGTCGAGCGAAAGCGTCGTATCATGCGCCCGCTGGCCCATGATCCGGAGTTCCCTGCGGTTGACGCCGGTCGTGAGATCCCCGAGCGAGACCCAGCTATCGCCGCGGTTCGTGCTCTTCCACAATTGGTTCGTGCCGGCGTACAACGTGTTGTTGTCGTGTGGCGAGATGATGAACGGTCCATCCCAGTTGGCAGGCGCCATCGCGTTCCCTAACTCCGGCTCCGGCAGGCTGGGTCCCCACGCGTCCCAATTCCTTCGCGCGCTGATTGCCCCCTTCGGGTTGTCCGGTCTGATCCAGGTTCGCGTGTGCGTCTCGAGATCGAGCCTGGACAAACCGAGGTACTGCGACTCGACGTAGAGCGTCCGGTTGTCGGTGGTGTCGACGAGGTTAACAAAGCCGTCCCCACCTCCCGTCTTGATCCAGTCGTCAAACAACACCCCTTCGCTCCAATAGGTGGCGCTGGGCGCCATCCAGCTCCCGTTGTCCTGCAACCCGCCGTACACCCAGTAGGGCGAGCGCATGTCGACCGATACCCGATAGAATTGGCTCACGGGAAGGTGCGTGACGTAGAGCCACGTCTTGGCACGATCGTAAGAGATGCCCACCCCGCCGTCGTCGGCCTTGATGACGTGGCGGGAATCCTTCGGGTTCACCCACACGAAGCGATCGTCGCCGTGGAGTGATTGCCGCGCCCGCTCGAAGTTCTTCCCGCCGTCATCCGAGAAGCTGAACGCGTTCATCATGTAGATGCGCTGGTCGTCGTTGGGATCGACGACCGGCTGGCTCGCATACATCGGGCGCGGGTTCCAGTCGCTCATGAACTCCCAGGTTTCGCCGCGGTCTTCGGACCGGTACACGCCCGCCCTCCGCTCCCCGTACGCAGTAGACGCGTTGTAACGGAACCCTTGTTCGACGGAGACGTACACGATCTCTGGATTGCTGCGATAGATGGAGATCCCTATACGGCCCACATCACCGGACGGCAACCCGTTCGTCAGCTCCCGCCAGGTATTGCCGCCGTCGGTTGACTTGTAGAGGCCGCTGCCTGGCCCGCCCCCATGAAAACCGTACGGACGCCGCCGCCGTTGATACGTCGCGGCGTAGAGAATGTTTGGCTCAAGCGGATCGATGGCGACGTCCACGACGCCCGTGTTCTCATCCACGTAGATCGTACGCGTCCAGGTTTCGCCTCCGTCGCGTGTGACATAGAGGCCCCGTTCCTCGTTGGGTCCCCACAGATGACCCATCGCCGCGACGTACACGACGCTCGGGTCCGAGGGGTGAAACACGATCCGTCCAATGTGGTGCGAGTCTTGAAGACCCATGTTGGCCCACGTCTCGCCGCCATCGGTCGATTTGTAGATCCCGTCGCCCCACGACGAGCTTTGCCGATTCGCCCGCTCACCAGTCCCCACCCACACGACATTGGTGTCCCGCGGGTGCACGGCGATATCCCCAACCGAATGGGTTGCCTCGCGCTCAAAGACGGGATCCCAGGTCACCCCGTTGTTGGTGGTTTTCCAGACACCGCCGGTAGCCGATGCGATGTAGATGGTGTAGGGATCCAGTTCATTCACCGCGATGTCCACGATGCGGCCGCTCATGGTCACCGGGCCAATCGTCCGGAATTCGAGGTTCGAGAGCGTCTCAGCCGTCGGTGCCTGTGCGCCCAACGGGCCCGCGAGACACAGGAGGCTCAGGAGAACCAAACGGGAGCCGGGAGTCGGGAGCCGGGAGCCGGGGGAGGGAGGCCGCGAGTCGTAATTCTCCCCACGCGAGTCGAAGATCTGACTACCCGAACTGTGCACGGTGTACTCCGCATATAGTAGTCCGCACTCTGCACTTTGCACTGTCAGGCCTCCTAGTACGTGGCGTTGGCATTTCTACTTTGGTGACGGCTCCGTCTGTGGCGGATGCACCGTTTCTGCGAACGCTGCCATCTCTGCTCGTGTTGGGAGTGACGGTTGCGCGCCGCGGCGGGTCACCGCGAGCGCGCCGGCGAGCGATGCAAACCGTACCGCCTCAACGAGGGGTTCTGCGCCCGCCAGTGCATAAGCGAGTGCGCCGTTGAAAGCATCGCCTGCCGCCGTGCTGTCGACGGACTTGACTTTAGGGGCTGCGACCTGCTGTGCTTGACGTTCCGTGATCAGCAGGGCGCCCTGATTACCCAGCGTAATGACGACGTTGTGGGCGCCGGCATCGCGCAATCGCCGGCCGATCGTTCGGAGCGAGTCGTTCCCGTCCGAAAACGGCCGCGCGAGCGCCAGGGCCTCGTGCTGATTCGGCGTGAGCACGGTGGTGAGACGCAGAGTCTCGGCGTCGAGCGGTTGCGCTGGAGCCGGGTTCAGTATGACGGGAACCCCCGCATCCGCCGCAATTCGTGCTGCGTACTTCACGGTCTGCAGCGGTACCTCGAGTTGCAACAAGAGCACGTCCGCGCTGGCAATCGGTTCCCGGGCCGCCTCCACGTCTGCGACCGTGAGTAGACGATTTGCCCCCGGCGCCACCGCAATGGCGTTTTCACCCGTTTGGTCAACGACAATGAGTGCGACGCCGGAGGCGGCTGACTCGTCACGCACGATGTAATCGGTGTCGATCTGTTCGCGCGCGAATCCTTCGAGTGCCTGCGCACCGAACGCATCGTTCCCGATCCGGGCAACGAGCGTCACGTCGGCACCGAGCCGAGCGGCGCCCACGGCCTGGTTCGCGCCTTTGCCGCCTGGTGCCATCAAGAATGATTCGCCGAGCACGGTCTCTCCCGCGCGCGGTATCCTCGCAGCGTTTACCACGAGATCCGTATTCGAACTACCGACAACGACGATACGGCGGCTAGTCAGACTCATGTGAACCCCACACACTAGTGATGTTCATGACAACACTCGGAACAGCATGTCCTTCCATGAGGAGGGCTCGATCTCCCAGCAGACGGTGGCGTTGTGACCGCGGTCCGTCACGTGTTCCCAGACTGCGTGATTGCGTTCGTCCCGCGCGACGCCGAGGGCATCGACGACCGTCATGCCGCGGGTGAGGGCACTCTGGGTTTCGACCTCGACATAGTGGTCGCTCTTTCGGATACAAATGTCCGGATCGAGTGCAATTGCCATGGCCACCGGGTCGGCGAGTCCCAATCCGGTCTCCCCGGTTTGCCGCTGGTACGCCGAGAGCGCCGTTCGGTTGCAGTCGAGCGCAAACCGAGCCAACGGGGAATCCAATGCTCGGATGCGCTCCATCTCCTCGAGCGACAGAGCCGCGTCGCCTCGTGAAAGCTCCCATCCTACCAGCTCGAGGGGAAGTCCCGCGTGCACCACAGTACCGGCAGCCTCAGGATCGAACCACACGTTGTATTCGGCAGCCGGCGTAACGTTACCCACAGTGCAAGCCGCTCCGCCCATCACAACGCACCGCCCAATGCGTTGAACGATATCCGGGTCACGGGTGATGGCGCGCGCAATGTTGGTGAGGGGGCCCAACGTGACGAGCGTGAGTCCAGGGTTGGCACGAATCGTCTCGATCAACAGATCGACCGCCGGCGTGGCAACGGCAGCCCGACGTGCGTGCGGATAATTCTGATCGCCCATGCCGTCCGCACCATGGAAGAACTGCGCGTGAACAGGGTCACGCATAAGAGGACGGGCTTGGCCCTGTGCAACCGGCACGTCGGCGCCACATAACTCGACCGTGTAGAGCGCGTTCTGCACTCCCTGCTCGACGGGGACGTTCCCGGCTACCACCGTGACGGCCGCTACCGTGACATCAGGCCAACGGAGTGCCATCAGCAACGCCACCGCGTCGTCCGATGCCGTATCGGTATCGATCAGAAATGTGCGCGGCATCCCGTCACAGGCCGTTACTCGGTCTCGTGAACCTCAGCGGCTGCCCGATCCAATCGGTCGTGGGCTGGCCACGAATGGCTCCTGCACCACGTTGGGCCCGACACCGGCCTTGGATTGGGCCACCATGCGCGCCACTTCCTCCATGAGACGGGCGTTGTTGACCACGATCCCGTCCTTGATCGTGTGCACGATGCCGCGTGACCGCTCCATGTCGCCGTTCTCATTCAGCCGAAGCGCGCCGAACGAGTAGAGAAACCTCAGGTTGTACGCCGGATTGCCGTCCACGATCGCCAGGTCCGCCAGGTACCCGGGTCTGACGAGTCCCACCTTGGGGAGCCGCAACGTGCGCGCGCTGTTCAGCGTCGCCGCCTTGAGCACTTCGAGGTTGTGCAGGCCCGTCTCGCGGTTGAGTTGCAGCTCGCGCACGGTGGAGAACCCCGGAGTGGCCCAGATGTAGTTGTCATCGGTGCCGTGTGCCACGCGTCCGCCCCGCTTGTTGAATTCGTAGATCAGGTCGCCCCACAACCGGAAGGCGTACGTCCAGTAATACTCGTCGTCCGACGTCCAGTCGTAGTGATACGAGCCGTGGTATGCGGGGTTGGGCAGGTTCCAGTCGATGAGCGCCTGGTGCGTGTACTTGTCGTGCCACGGCAGGCTCTGTGCACGAACGATGTCACGGTTCGCTTCGTAGACGACGCGCGTCGGCAGCATCGTGACGCCGTAGGCCACCAACGAGTCGGCCACTTCGCTCAGCAGTCTCTCCTTGTTGGCATCCGTCCACACCTTACCCGCGTGGCGGAACCGCTCGTTTTCGTCGTTGTAGTTGTACTCGCGCGGGAAATCTTGCACTGTCCTGTCGAGCGACGACTCGGCGTATCCGTAGTGATGCTCGATCATGGTGACACCGAGCCGCGCGGCGTCCACCGCCTGGACTACGGCGTTAGTGGAGGGTGGGAGATGCACGGTGGTGATCCCGCCTGCATCCCAGACGGCCCGGCAGACGGCGCCAAACAGCGACTCGCTCCAGCCCAAAGGACCAACGCTGACCACGTGCGCCCCTTTCGCGACCATCTCACGCGCGATCTGCGGCGCCATCGCGGGGTCATCGAGCTGAGCGCGGGTGTAGTCGGTGTTCGCTCCCCAGCGCCAAATGGGGTACAGCCGGGGCGCCAAGATCTCATTGCGTTGGCTCATCCCGGCCTGTGCCATCCCGCTGTCCAGGCCCCGGTCGGCTGCCGGCACCATCGTTGTGACACCGTGCGCCAGCTTCAAATAGTAGACGTACTCCAGCTCCATGGGTTGCTGCCGGAGATGCATGTGCAAATCGATAAACCCCGGTAGGACATACATACCGTCAGCATCGATCACCCGGTCGCCGGTTGCCCGCGTCGAGTCCCCGCGACGCTCCGCGGTCACCGGATCAAACGGCGTCATCTCGGCGATCGTGTTTTGTTGGATGACGATGTCGTACGGTCCGACGGGCGGCCCCCCATGGCCTGGAATGACCATGGCGTTTTGGATCACGAGCCGATCATACGGGCCTTCCGCGAGATCACCGAACGGGCCGACCTGCGCATGGGCTGCAACGCTTCCAACCAGCAGAGCGGCCGTAAGAACGGCAGTCGAGCGTGCCACCCAACAAAGTGACGCAGACATAGTGAGACTCCTTCGTGGTCGAAAGTTCCAGGTCGTGCGATCTACCGCTGCGTGTCTGATCGTAGTGCGCGTCGCTGCAGCAACAGATCAGCCGAGCCGCGGCTCTTGGCCGCGGTGTCTACGCCGGATGGAGGCCTCAGGGCCCAACATAACGGATAACGTAGATGGCCCCCAGGCCGGCATCGGACACGAGAAGCGCACCGTCCGGCCTGACCAGCAGGTCGGTGAGCCGTCCGCTCGTCTCCGTCACATCCGCAAACCCCGTCCCAAACGGCTCGTATGCGACGGCTTGATTCCCGTCCAGCATGACCCGCGTAATCCGGTATCCGCTGGCCCCGGTCTCCGAGCCATGCTCCGCAACGAATATCTGTCCACCGTAGTCCGG
>JBFHWR010000240.1:0-6288 GCA_041599395.1 Gemmatimonadales bacterium
AAGGTCAGTCCGATGCGATCGTTCAGTTCTTTGGGGTCGGCCCAGAACACTGCCCAAGACATTCCCACAATGAAAAACAGCGGCACGATCAGCTTCGTCAAGTAGAATCCCACTTCCCGCTTGACGCTGATGCTCATGGTGTAACTCGCGAAAGTGGGCCCACCAGTCTTGCGCAAATCAAGTTCATTTTTCACCGAATCGAGTGCACTTTTTAGCACCCTGGACTCAACTTCATTCCGCACAGCCTCCCGGAACGCCCTGTCGGCGCGTTCGTGATCCGCAGTGAGCTCCGCCATCTCATTTCTGATCTTAAGTGTCGGCTCCCCTATCGAGCGCCACCCCAGGGGTACCTTGAGAGGCACTTCCGTGAATAGTTCCTTGACCAGCATGAGGTCGCTCTCCGGCCACGTGAACGACCTGATGTAGATAGGGAGAAGCTGGCGGTCGAAAGGAAACTTGTGCAAGCGGTATTCCGCTTGAAGCGGGACGTCGAACCGCCGCTCGTATGTGACCGTCCCGGTGCTGTCGATCCGGAGCGCTTCGTTCCGGACGTTGGGGGCGGCCCTCCCGTTGACGAACGCGAAGTCGGGCCACCAAATATCTCCAACCTTTTCACCCGCCTCCTCGTCCAGAAAGATCCTTACCTGCGCCAGCGAGTCAGTGTCTCTCAGTCGCGGATCGCACCACACTAACGTCATGAGACCAATGATCTGAAACGAGTTGTCCAGCTCGTTGATTGCGGTGATCCCTGGGATGTCCAACGTGAGGTCGACCCACGTGGGGCTGTTGGGGGGGCCGATCGAATCGGTGTCCCGGCCCGGGGCCGGTCGGAACCCTTTGATTGTCGGCGCCCCGCCCTTAGGACGGCAGGCCGCCTCGGACCTCGTCGTGTCCCGCCGCAGAGTGAAGACCGAATCATCCCCATACCGGTCGGGTGCTTCATTCTCCTGCACCGCCCGTCCACACCCCAAGAGCCCGAGCACAACCACAACCATGCCCAGCGTTTCCGTCGCGGCTCTGTTCATGGAGCTTCTCCTCGGCTTGCGGGGGTCCCCCGGTGTGCTTCACAACGCACGACGAACGGAGATTCGTTTAAAAATCTGACCGCCGATGCTCCTTATCGGCAAGCGGCGGTCATCTCCGTCCCGGGGCTTCTGTTTTCATTCCAGCTCGAGGAATGATAAGCGGCCAGCAGGTTCGCGCTTTTCATTCGTGGCGAACAACCAGGACTGTCGTGCCGAAAGGGTCAGCGACGTCGAACGCAACGAGCCAGGGAGCAGTCACTTCGGCAACGCGGATGCTGAAGCCGTGGTAGGAGGTTGCAAGGGGGGGATTCAGCCTTGTGGCGGGCTCTTTCAGCAGGACGAGAATTGGTTCCGACTAGAAAATAACCGCGAGCGTGTAGGCCCCTGTCGCCCCGGCGTCATAAGAGGTGACGATGATCTTCCAGGTGCCGTCCTCGTCCAATTCTATTCGCAGGCCCGCGTTTGTCGACTGGTCGTTGAGATCGTCGTTTTTCGTTTCGAATCCCGCGGGGCTCCGCACGATCAAGTACGCGTCGAAGTCATCGGAATCGAGCGTGATCTTGACCTCCGCATCTATTTCACCAACTAACGAATACTCACGATAGT
The DNA here is from genome assembly GCA_041599395.1 of Gemmatimonadales bacterium. Taxonomy (GTDB): domain Bacteria; phylum Gemmatimonadota; class Gemmatimonadetes; order Gemmatimonadales; family GWC2-71-9; genus JBFHWR01. The sequence goes on from JBFHWR010000240.1 coordinate 1,632, forward strand.
ACGCTCCGGATGGCAGGGTCGAATTCGTCCTGTCCAGGGTCCCAGGAATGGTGGCATCGGAGCTGATTGGTCCAGGCGCCTGAGCCGACAATGACGTCGGCGCCAACATGATGGCGCACAGCGCTAGTCCGCATACATGCTGAAGAATTGAACGCATTTGCCACTCCTGCGCATCGCGGCGCCACCTAACCCGTGGAGTTAGGGGCCGCAAGCGCGCCTCAAGATGGCTGATTCTCGCTCGACGGCTGTCCGGCCCTGGAACCGAGGCTGTGTCGCCGACGAACACACCGCTTACGGCTTAATATCCGGGACCGCTATGCCGACGGCAAGGGAGGCGGCGGAGTAGAGAGTGGAGAGTGGAGAATGGAGAGTGGAGAGTGGAGCATGTTCGCGTCCGCGCCTGTCCGCGCCTCCGCCCCTCCGCCCGTCCGCCTACCGGCGAGGCGCGGTGTCGAGGCGGTCGTTCAACGGCTGGCCAGGACTCGTGCGAAGTGACTCGATATAGTCCATCGTGGGCTGCGCATAACTGAGCCCGGTGTAGAACGGACTGTCGTCGAGATGCTGGAAGCAGTAATCGTCTCGTGCATACAGGTAGTCCGAGGTGAGCACCCGGTAGACGCTATCCGCTCGGAGCGGCGTCCCATCCGCATGAAAATGGCCCCCTACTGTGGACATGCCTCCGACGACGAGGTTCCTGAGGCAGCCGATTACCTGAGCGCCGTTCAATTCAACCTCAATCAAGTTATTGATAAAGGGCAGCACGCCGATGATCGTCGCGCGGGTGATGTCGCCCGGGGGGATCGACTGGCGGATTCCACCTGCGTTGGTCATCACGATGTCCGCGGCGGGGTAAGCGTAGCGCCATGAGTCGGTCACCAAGTTGTACATGCCCCACGAGCTGCGGTGGATGGTCTCCGACGCGAAACCCAGCGTGTGGCCAAGCGCGTCGGAAGTGGCTTCCTCCCACTGGCTCACAACCGCTGCGACGGCGGCGTCGGGCGTACCTCCCGTATTGACAGCGTAGGACGGCGCCAACGTGAGCACCTCGTTGTCGTTTGGGTCATACTCGATCACGAGCTTGGCGTAGTGCGCCATCTGCCATCCGCCCACGATCAGCGCCACGCCGTTCTGTATCTCGGCGATCAGCTCATTACAGTGACCGCCGCCGATCATGCTCACGCCCAGCTCCGCAGCGACTGCCGCGAGGCCCTGCATCTCCCAGTGACAGATGTGCCCGACCACCAGTACCAGGTCTGCGCCGGCATCTCGAGCCCTCGGAACCCATTCCTCCAATGCGTCCTGATAGGAGATGAACTCGTAATCGATCACGTTCGTGGGGAACGTCGATCGCGGCGTACTGCGCGTCGTCAAGCCGACGACGCCCACGCGGATACCCTCGACGTCGTGGATGACGTACGGCGTGGCGAAATCGGGAACCTCGCCGTTGTCTGCAACGCGGATGTTTGCCGAAAGGTACGGGTACGAAGCCTGGGCAATCCGTTCCCGCAGCCCATCCACGGCGAAGTCGAACTCATGGTTGCCGATGGCGGCGCCGTCGTAGCCCATGGCGTTCATGACATCCACGGTGGAGGCGCCTTCGAACCACGTTGAGATTGCGGGTCCGGTCCAGTTGTCCCCACCGCTCAGGACGAGGAACGCACCGTGTTCGTCGTATCCTTCGACCTCCCGCCACACGCCCATCAACCGCGCGGCGCCTTGCGCCTCGTCACTCGGCGCAATCCATCCATGCTCGTCATTCGTGTAGAGGACGGTGAGCGTGATCGGCTCGAGCGGTTCGGGTGCGGGGGTTGAATCCTCAGGGGCCTCGACGTTCTCCGGGGACGCAGGCCCGCTGTCACACGCCGCGAGGACGAGCAGCAGCGCGAGACCGAGGTTACGGGTAACAGCCACAGGCGTTGTCATCGTGTCGACCCGAAGTATACGCCGCGAAAGGAAAGGGGAGTATGGAGAGTGGAGAGCCGAGGCTTGAGCCTCGGAACGACGATTCGCTATCGGACGGTGAACCGTCCGCTCGGCGCTTGCGCGACGCGTCGTAAACGACGGATGGTACGCCTTTCAAGGCGAGCCGCCGAAGGTGCCGACTAGGGTGTAGCGAGTCAGAAAACGACTGAGTGGGGACCGGTGCTATCCGTGCAATGCGACGATCAGCGCCGCTAGTGGCACGACCGTACCTGCCCAGAAAACGAACATCCACTTAATCAGCTCGGCACGCTGCGCCGCAAGATCCGCCCTGACCTCCGCGATGCGCCGCTCGAGTTTGGCGTCGAGTTCCCCTACCCGTTGCTCCAGTTTGGCATCGAGCTCCCCGACCCGCTGCTCCAGTTTCGCATCGAGCTCTGAGACACGCTGGTCCAACTTCGCATCGAGCTTGGCGACCCGCTGCTCCAGCTTCGCATCGAAACGCGCGAAGTTGAGCTCGTTGAGTTCCCTGAGGTCGGCTCGATAGGTCGCGTCCACCTGATTGAACCAGTCCACGAGTTCTTGGGCGAGGTCCTCGCCGAATGTGTCGTAAAACTTCTTCGATAGTCGGGCCGTCACCGGCATGGCGAACTCCCACTCTGGTTCGCCACAACACTAAACATAAATTCCCCTCGGCCGAGTATCCAAGTGGCTCGGCAGTGGAGCGTTTTGTTGCAAGGCGCGGTCATCGTCGACTACCCCTTCCCGCCCGACCGCCCGCCCGCCGTTCCCGCGGCTGAGAGCCGCGGCTCGGCCGCATGTCGCTGAAGCGACGGTTGTGCTGAGGCATATCTGAAATTTTCGGTCTACAGGTGAAAGGTTCGCGCATGGCTGAGAGCGAGCACGCGCCTGGCCTTGGGCAAGACAGCCCCGAAGCCAGCCACATATCGGGTTCACCGCCCCGCCCTGGCGAGGACGAGGCGCTTCGCGATCTGAGATTTAATTCGTTCGCAACGACCGCCTGAGCGCCTAACCGTCTGTCCGCCTGTCCGCCTGCCCGCCTGCCCGCCTGCCCGCCTGAAGTGACCGGGGTGGGTCGGGAGATCTACGATGAGCGATCGGCGATTCGCGATCTGAGATTTGATTCGTTTGTAACGCCCGCCCTCCCGCCCGTCCGCCTTCCCGCCTTGAGTGACCGGGGTGGGTCGGGGGATTTGCGATCGGTGATTGGCGATTGGCGATTTGAAATTGATTCGTTCGTAACGACCGCCTGTCCGCCCGTCCGCCTTCCCGCCTTGAGTGACCGGGGTGGGTCGGAGAATCTGCGATCAGTGATTGGCGATTGGCGATCGGCGATTGTTCGACCGCCTGTCCGCCCGACCCGAAGCAAGCGCACGAGCGATCGCGGAAGCGATTGATCGTGAACCCACGACCGTCAGATGCGTGGAAGCGAGATGGAGTTGACTGACCAGGGATGACCGGGGTGGGTCTCGAACCCACGACCTACGGATTAAAAGTCCGTTGCTCTACCAACTGAGCTACCCGGTCTCGGGACCCCAAACTCACCACCTACCGACCCGTTACACAAGTCCCCGCTGGCTGGAAATACCCCCCCAACGACAACCTGCAGCGCGCGGCTGACCGCGCACTCTTTCAGCGCGTACCGCGTACATCTCACCACCCACCGCTCACGACAATCAATGCATAACACCGCCACCTCCTGCATGGGTCTGGCTACGCGAGCTCCTGGCACCCCGCCTATCGTCTCGCATGCACTGTTGCTCCGTTCGGCCGAGGAGGCAAAGATTATGGTCATGTCGGCCCCGCAGCCTTTTACCAATATCGACGAGCTACTGGCACTGCCAGACGACGGTCTCCGCCACGAGCTGCTCGACGGCCAGCACGTCGTGACGCCGGCGCCGAGCCGTCTGCATCAGCGCGCACTGTCCGAGCTGCACTCGGCACTGAAGGCCTCATTGGCCGATCGAACGGATGTGGAGGTCTTGTTCAGCCCGGCAGACGTTCGTATCGGGCCACGCAGCCTGGTTCAGCCCGACCTGTTCATCATCGCGAAAGACCCGGCGGGGAAGAACCGCGAATGGGAGGACGCTCCTCTCCCCTTCCTGGTCGTTGAGGTACCCTCTCCTAGCACTGCGCCACGCGATCGCGGCGCTAAGCGGCGCCTCTACCTCCAGGCGGATGTCGAGGAATACTGGATCGTCGATCTTGACGCACGCCTCGTGGAGCGATGGCGGCGAGGCGACGACCGGCCAGAGATGCTCGACGAAACCTTGGTGTGGTCACTCGAGAACGGCGCCTCCGGGTCTGTGGACCTCGCGGACCTGTTCACGAAGATCATGCAATAGAGAGCTGCGTGATCAGGATTCGCGACTTGAAAATGCGACCCCACATCGATGGATCGGCGCGGGTAGAATAGGACTCGAGATCCGCGGTCAGCATCCGCCGCCGTCACGGTGCCCAGACCTGGGTCTCCGGATAAAACGCCGACCACGCAAACCAGAACGCCACGAATGCGTCCGCCACCGGCACGAGCCGCTCGCCCATGCGGGATCCTTCAACCACCACCCCTTCTACACTCCACACGCTGTGGGTCTGCTGATCGATAAAGCGCTCGCCATCAACTACGATGGTTGCCGGGCCGGTTTCCGTCCGGGGCTCGTACGCCTGCGCCGCGCGGCCCGCGCGATCCCACAGCGCGACGATCGGTTTCCCGCCA
>JBFHWR010000241.1:0-6200 GCA_041599395.1 Gemmatimonadales bacterium
AGTGAGGTGTTGAAACACCGACGGCATGTTGCTGATGGGATAGAAGAATCCCGACAGAATGACGGCTGGCAGGAAGAAGAGAAACATCGACATGAACGCCTCCTGCTGCGTCTTCGAGATCGTCGAAATGAACAGCCCGAGCGCGAGTCCTGCCAGGATGTAGAGTAGCGCCGCGAACATCAGGGCGACAACCGACCCGCGCATGGGAATCCCAAACCAGAATATTGCGAGCCCGGAGATCAAGACGACATCCGTCAGCCCGACGAGCGTGACCGGCAGCGTCTTCCCCAGCATCAGCTCGGTGGGAGTGAGGGGGCTCACCATCAACTGATCCAACGTACCTAGCTCCCGTTCCCGCACGACGCCGAGTGCGGTGAGCAGCAGGCAGACGAGGAGCACGAGGATACCGATGATGGCCGGGACGTTGTAGACCCGGCTTACCAGTTCCGGGTTGTACCACGCCCGGGTACGCAGGTCGAGCGCCCCGCCTCGTGCAGCCTGGTCCAACGACATGTGGTCGAGGGCGAACCGACGCACGATTTGCGACGTGTACCCCTGCGCAACGGACGCCGTGTTACTGTTGGTGCCGTCCAATACCACTTGGACCCGGGCTCCCTCTTGGGCGAGCTGGCGGCTGAAGCCCAGCGGGATCTCGATGCCGACCTCGGCTGATCCGCGGTCGAGTGCGTCCGTGAGATCGGACGGACGGTCCGAGCTTCCTACGACCTTGAAGTACCCTGTGGATTGAAATGCATCGAGAAACTCCCGAGACGCGGCACTGTTGTCGTGATCTACTACGAACGTGGCCGTGTTGCGGATGTCCGTGTTGACCGCGTATCCGAAGATCACGAGCTGGATCACTGGGGCACCGAACATGAGCGCTCTCATGCGCACATCCCGAAACATCTGCCGCAGTTCCTTCCGCAGCAGATGGGCGATGCGGAGTACGCGGAGATCCATCAGGCGAGTTCCTTTCGGAACGCGCGCATGGCCAGCGCCAGTCCGGCGGCGGCAAAGACGACCATGGCGACGGCTTGTACCCACAGTGCTTCCGGCCCGACGCCCTTGAGCAGCACGCCCCGGGTGACTGCCACATAGTATCGAGCGGGTACCAGATAGGTGATGAACCGCAGCACGATCGGCATGGTCGCGATGGAAAACAAGAATCCGGATAGAATCAGGGCGGGTAGATACGTCGCAGTCATCGCCACCTGTGTGGCCAGCACTTGCGACTTGACGGCCGCAGAAATGAACAGCCCCAGCGCCAACGTGCCAATGAGGAAGAGCAGGGTCAGCACGAGCAAAAGCAGCAGGTTGCCGCGGAACGGAACGCGGAACACCACCGCCCCGGCGATGAGGGCGACGGCGACGTCGATCAGGCCAATGCCAACGTAGGGGAGCAACTTTCCGAGAACGACTTCCGAACGGCTGACCGGCGTGGCCGCGAGCTGCTCCATCGTGCCCCGCTCCCACTCACGTGCAATCGTGAGCGACGTGAGCATCGCCGCGATGATCGACATGATGACCGCGACCAGCCCCGGCACGATCATGTTCCGGCTCTCCAATGTCTCGTTGTACCAAACCCGCGCTTCGGCGGTCACCGGCATCACAGGTTGTCCCACGCGCGCATATGACTGCGAAAACCTGGCGGCAATGGCGTTGGCGTAGTTCTGCGCGATGGTTGCCGTGTTTGCATCCGCGCCGTCCAACAGGAGCTGAACAGGGGCGGCGCGCGCGGAACCGACATCTCTGCCGAACCCCGGCGGGATCACGAGTACGAGATTGAGCTTCCCCCGTCCCAGGAGTTCATCGATGTCACCGTATCGGTCAACGCGTGCAGCGACCTGGAAATAGCCCGAGCTCTCGAACGCTTCCACCAACTCGCGGCTCGCCTGTGAGTTGTCGTGGTCCAGCACGCCGAGTTGGATGTCTTCGATGTCATAGGTGATGGCGTAGCCGAAGAACAGGATCAGGGCGAGGGGAAGGAGAAACGCGAGCGCGAGGCTTCGAGTATCGCGCCGGAGTTGAATCGTTTCTTTTCGCGCGATCGCGAGGAGCCGCCCGACGTTCATCCGACGGGCGCGCCGCCTTCACGCCGAACGCGCGCCACGAAGACGTCCTCCAACGATGGGGCAATGCGCTCGATCGCCGTGCACTCTCGGCCCGCAGCGGCGAGTACCTGCGGGATCGTGGTTGTCGCTGCAGCCTCGTCGTCCACCATGACATGGACCACGCGGCCGAACATGGCAGCTTCGAGCACGCCGGGTACCGACCGCAAGGCTTCTACTGCCTTGGACGGCTTGTCCGTCACCACCTCGAGCAGGGGCTCCCCCATTTCGCGCTTGAGATTGGCCGGGCGGTCGAGCGCGATGAGGCGACCGCGGTTCATCAACGCGAGACGCGAACAGTATTCCGCTTCCTCCATGTAGTGCGTGCTGACAAACACCGTCGTGCCGTTTTCGGTGAGTTGGTGAATCAGGTCCCAGAAATTCCGCCGCGCGACCGGGTCCACACCCGACGTCGGTTCGTCGAGGAACAGGATCGGCGGTTCGTGGAGCACGGCACATCCCAGGGCGAGCCGTTGTTTCCAGCCGAGTGGGAGCTCGGCGGTGAGGCGGTCGCCGTGCTCCGTCAGCCCCGCCATCGCGAGGACCCAGCTGCGCCGGTCGGTGAACCGTGAACCGGTGACTCCGTAGAGCCCGGCGAATAGTTGGATGTTCTCATCGACGGTGAGGTCCGGATAGAGTGAGAAGAGCTGAGACATGTACCCGATGCGCCGCCGCACGTCGTCGAGTTGCTGCACCACGTCAAAACCAGCTACCTCGGCACGGCCCGCCGTGGGGCGCAGGAGACCCGTCAGCATCTTGATGGTCGTGGTCTTTCCCGCTCCGTTGGGACCGAGGAATCCAAAGATCTCACCCTGCGCCACGTCAAACGTCACCGCATCCACCGCGAGGAAGTCGCCAAAAGCGCGTGTCAGGCCGGCCACGCGGACTGCGGTCGTCATGCGCCGGTGTTGGCGGTTTGTGTGCGATCGATGAAGACGTCTTCCAGTGACGGCTCGGCTTGATCGGCGGAATGCACCGCGAATCCGGCACTCAGAAGCGCAGAGTGCACGTCGGGCCAGTCTCGTTCATGCTCCAGTGTCACATGGAGGCTGTCACCGAAGAGCACGGCCTGCCGGACAGCCGCGTGCGCCAACAAGACCGTGCGCGCCGCTCGCGGGCGGTCGGGACGCACGACGAAGATCTGTGCGCCGAGCGACTCGCGGAGCGTCTGAGGAGTCGCCAGCGCGATCATGGATCCCTCATACATCAGCACGACCCGGTCACACCGCTCAGCTTCGTCCAAATAGGCCGTCGACACGATGACCGTCATTCCCCTATCGACCATCTCGTGGATGATGAGCCACAGGTCCCGCCGCGAGATTGGATCGACCCCGAACGTCGGTTCGTCGAGCAACAGCACGTCCGGTTCATGAATCAGCGCGCAGGACAATGACAACTTCTGCTTCATGCCACCCGACAGCTTCCCGGCAAGGCGCTGCTCAAACGCCGCGAGAGCGGAGAACTGGTAGAGCCGTTCGAGACGCGCCGGTCGCGCCGCCGCGGGCACCCGATACAGGTCCGCGTAGAAATCGAGGTTCTCACGCACGGTGAGGTCGGCGTACAGGCCGAATCGCTGCGACATGTACGCGATGTGATGCTTCACGCCTTCCGGATCCGATGAGACGCTCACCCCCGCGACCGTCGCGTCGCCCGAGGTCGGACGCAGTACGCCGGCGAGCATGCGCAGCGTGGTCGTCTTGCCAGCGCCGTCCGGTCCCACAATGCCAAGTAGCTCGCCTCGCGCGACGTCGAAAGTGAGGCCGTCGACGGCGCGTACGGACGGGAAGTCACGAGTCAGGCCGGCGAGTGAGACAGCCGGTTCCATTCAGCTCGTTCCCGTTTCGAGCTGCACATCTGCTGCCAACCCCGGCTTCAGCTCGAGTGACGGATCTCCCGTGATCCGGACCTTCAGCCGGTAGACGAGCTTCACCCGTTCCTCGGTGGTTTGCACATTGCGCGGGGTGAACTCCGCTTCGCTCGCGATGAACGCAACCTCGCCACGATACGTCCGATCCGGATACGTGTCCGCCGTAATGCTGGCTGCCTGGCCGATTGCGATGCCCCCCAACTCGTCTTCCCGAACGTAGATGCGAACCCATCGGTCCGCGGGATTCATCACGGTGACGACGGGCGCCCCCGGCGCCACGGTCTCGCCCGGTTGCCGATGGCGAATCGTGACGATGCCGTCAAACGGTGCGCGAATGGCGGTGTTGCGGATGGTTGCGTCAATCTGCGCGACCGCGGCTTCCGACTGCGCAACCAACGCGCGCTGCGCCGTAATACGCTCCCTCCGCGGACCGGTCTCGAGCACCTGAAGCCGTTCCTGCGCGGCGTCGCGATCTGCTTCGGCCAGTTCGTGTGCCGTCAGGTGACGATCGAGATCCTGTTGGCTGATGGCGCCGCCATCAAACAAGCGCTGCGCTCGTTGCAGGTCGCGCAGTGCGTCGTTCACACGGCGTTCGGCGGCCCGAACCGCGGCTCGTCCTTGCGCGATTTCTTCGGGACGGGAGCCCCGTACCAGCTCGTCCAGTTGTGCGCGGGTCGCCGCGACGTGAGCCTCTGCCGCGCGTTTGCGAGCCGTGATCTCGGTTTGATCGAGCCAGGCGAGTTCCTGCTGCGCTCGAACGTTGGCGCCTTCGTTCACGGCTATTCGCTCGATGCGTCCTGCGGCCTGAAAGCCGAGATCCGCTTCTGTTGCTTCGATCGTTCCCGACGCAAACACCGCCTGACGCTCCCCGTTCTGGGCGAACACGGTGAGCAAGAGGATCGCGGCGACGACCACGAGTCCGGCGATACCCACGATGATGAACGGCTTCTTCATGGTACGGCCTCCAACGTGCGATCGATCCAGCCGACCGACAGATCGCCGACGGTGCGTGTCAGCGCAACGAGGGCGCCGGTGGCGCCATGACGCGCCTCGACGAGCTGTGCACGCGCCCGCAGCAAATCCGCTTCTGCACGCAGATAATCAGACTGCGTTCGCGCGCCCTCGGCGAGGGCCAGCTGTTCGATGCGGGCCACCTCGGTGAGGTGTTGCACGACGATGCTGCCGGCGGTGACGCGCGCCTGCCATTCGATGTACGTGTTCCGCAGGCTATCGATTTGTTCGGTGGTCGCGAGTTGTACGCTGCGGCTCCGTTGCTCCGCCAAAGCCGTTTGTGCGCGGGCCATCCCGACGGCGCTCCGCCTCCGTCCGCCTGTGAAGATGGCGTACGAGAGTCTGACGCCCGCCTGCCATTCCGCCACTGCGCCGGCGTCGGCGCTCCCGAAACCCAGATACCCCGCGCCGACGTCGAGCCGAGGAAGCCATGCGGCCTCCGCGCTCCGTTCGAGAGACCGTGCCGCGTTGACACGCTCGCGCGCCTGTGCAAGCATCGGGTTTTCGCGCTCGGCGCGTGCCACGAGGGCATCGCGATCGAGTAGCACCGCCGAGTCGCCAGGGGCGATCGGACGGAGGCTGTCGGCGCGAATGCGTGTCACGGGAAGTCCCGTGAGCCGGGAGAGGTTGCGCTCCGAGCGATCGAGCACGGTTGCAGTGGCGGTACGCTCCGCCCGCGCCTGCGCGACCGCCGCTTCTACCCGCAGGAGGTCCACCCGCGCGGCGTTGCCGGTGGCGAGCAGTTGATCCACGCGCGCGCGTTCGGTTTCCAGAGCACGGATCTGTAGCTCCTGGGCCTCGCCGATGCCGTACAGCGTCAGTATGCGGAGGTATGCCCCGGTCACCTCGGCGATCAGGTTCATTTCCACTGCGTCATGTTCGTGTTCCGACACCCGCGCCTCCGCAGCGGAGCGTCGAATGCGTGCGCCCCGCGCGCCGCCGTCGAACAAAGTGTATTGGAACGACAGGTCGCCGCCGACCAATGTCTGATCGAACCGCGGCCGTTGATTGACGTCGAACGCGTGGAGCGGGGCGACGATCATCGGTTCCTGGAACTGTGTGAGGGATCCCCGAAGCGTGAGCTGCGGCCAGCGCTCGGAGCGTGACTCGGCGAGGGCGCCGGCGGTTGCGTCAATCGTCGCGAGCGTCGCTTGGACACTGGGGTGCCAGTCGAGCGCCTGGCGAACGACGTACGACAGGTCGAGCCCTGCCTC
>JBFHWR010000242.1:0-6167 GCA_041599395.1 Gemmatimonadales bacterium
AACTGTGCGCGCGCGGCCAAGCCTCGTTACAGGGTCTGTACAATCCCGACCGCGTGCGCGAGCCAATGGCCCGCGGTGCAGATGGCCAGCTCGCGCCGATCTCGTGGGACGACGCGATCGGCCGCATTGCGGAGCGGATTGCCGCTGTTTCCGGAGACCAGATCTGGTTCGTGATGGGCAATGAAGCGGGCTCCTTTGCGGCATTGGTCACGGAATGGATGGATGCGCTGGGCGCGAACACGCCGGTGGTGTACGAGCCGTTCGCGTATGAAGCGCTCCGCAGCGCCAACAACACGGTCTTCGGAAATGGCTCGATCCCGAGTTACGATTTTCCGGCCGCGCGGTACGCCATCTCGTTCGGCGCCGATTTCCTCGAAACCTGGTTGAACCCCATCGAGCAAGCTCGTGGCTTCGCGTCGGCGCACGCATACCAGGACGAGAGCATGGGGCGCTACGTGCACGTCGAACCGCGCATGAGTATGACGGCCATGAGCGCGGATGAGTGGATCGCGCCCATTCCCGGTACCGAAGCGGTACTCGCGCTGGCCATGGCGCACGTCATAGTCGACCAGGCCTTGGCGCAGGTTCCGTCTGACGCGGCGCGACTCCGACCGTTGCTCGACCGGCACGCTCCCGCCGACGCGGCTCCGCGGTGCGGCGTGTCGGCGGAGACGATCGAGCGTCTCGCCCGCGAATTCACTGAGCAGCCAAGCGTGGCGTTGGCGGGTGGTGTCGGCAGCAGCCACGCCGAGTCCCATGAGACCGCGGCCGCCGTAAACATTCTCAACTACGTGGCCGGCAATGTCGGTCGCACTGTCAGGTTCGGGGCGAGTCTCCATCAGGGCGGGGGCTCTGGATACGCCGGTTTGGTCCAGTTTGTTACGGCCGCGAATGCGGGGGGCGTAGGCGTCCTCTTCACGCATGGTGCGAATCCCGCGTACGCCTCGCCTCCTGGGTTGGACGTTTCGGCAGCGTTGGGTCGAGTCGGGTTCAAAGTGAGTTTTTCGCGGTTCATCGATGAGACGAGTGCCCTCGCCGATTTGGTGCTACCAGATCATGATCCGCTGGAGCAGTGGAACGACTTCGAGCCACGCGCGTCCGTGCATACGTTACAGCAACCGGTCATGCAGCCGGTATTCGATACGCGGCACACCGGTGATGTCCTGCTGGGGGTGGCGCAAGGCATCGGCGGGGATGTCGCGGGCCGGCTACCGGCGGCGACCTACAAAGACTACCTGCAGCAGCGTTGGCAGCAGCTCCAACGCCGCATGGGTGACCGGCGCCCCTTCGAGACGTTTTGGAACGAGTGTTTGCAGCGTGGTGGAGTCTGGTCGGATCCGCCGGCCCAGTCGGTACGGCTTGCGCCAACCGCCACCACGGTGGCGGGCACGACCTGGTCGGCGCCGAGCGCGGACGATCGCTTGACGCTCGTCGCGTACCCCTCGCCAACGCTCTTCGATGGGCGAGGCGCCAACCGCCCATGGTTGCAAGAGCTTCCTGATCCCGTGACCAAAATCGTGTGGAGCAGTTGGATCGAGATTCATCCGCGGACTGCCGAACGCATGGACATCGCCGAAGGCGATCAGGTGTACGTCGCGTCGGAACACGGGTCCATCACGGCGCCCGCGTATCTCTACGCCGGATTGCGAGAGGACACGGTAGCGGTTCCCATCGGGCAGGGGCATACCAGGTACGGTCAGTTTGCAACGGGGCTCGGAGCAAACGTCTACCACCTCCTGCCTGCTGAGCCGACTGCGTTTGGGGGAATGGAGCATTACGTTCCGGTCACGCTGCGAAAGACCGGTGTGCACGAGCGCCTGCCAAAGACCGAGGGGAACAACAGGCAGCTGGGCCGGAGCATTGCGCAAGCCGCAACGCTCGGCGAGGTCATGCACCCGGAGGACCACGCCGAGGAGGACCATGGCGCGCATGCGGCGCCGGTGCCCGAAGAAATCGAACACGTGCTGGACGAGTGGCAGGAAGCCCAGTACGCGGAATGGCGCAGTCGAGGGAGTTATGCGGGTGAGCAACCTCGTTGGGCCATGGCGATCGATCTGTCGAAGTGTACGGGCTGTAGCGCGTGTGTGACAGCCTGCCACGCCGAAAACAACATTCCCGCGGTGGGCCCAGAGTTGGCCCGGCGCGGGCGGGAAATGTCGTGGCTGCGTATCGAACGCTATTTCGAGGGAGGGGAAGGCGAGCCGCTCGAAGTTCGGGTGCTCCCGATGTTGTGCCAGCACTGCGGCAATGCGCCCTGCGAGCCGGTGTGTCCCGTGTTTGCAGCATACCACACGCCGGACGGCTTGAACGCACAGGTCTACAACCGATGCGTTGGGACTCGCTATTGCTCGAACAACTGCCCCTACAAGGTGCGGTACTTCAACTGGTTCGACCATCAAAATCCCAACGACCCGGCGTTCTCCTGGCAGGATCCGTTGCATTGGTTGCTGAACCCGGATGTGACGGTGCGTTCGAAGGGTGTGATGGAGAAGTGCACATTTTGTGTCCAGAGGATCCGCGATAAACAGAATCAGGAAGCCGAGACGGGCGTGCCGTTGCAGGACGGTGATGTGGTCACGGCATGCCAGCAGACCTGTCCCTCGGACGCGATTGTCTTCGGCAATCTGAACGACCCGAACAGCAGGGTGAGCCAGGTGTCCGCGGACGCGCGCGGATACCACGTGCTGGAAGATTTGAACACGAGGCCGGCCGTCACGTACCTCAAGAAGGTACGGAACGTGGTGGAAGCATAATCCCCATGGCGACGATGGTCGAAGCCCAACCTGAGCGGGCAACGCCCCCGACGTACAACGAGATCACGCGAGATATCGCGGCGACGCTTGGGAACCCCACGCGCGGATATTACGTCCTGTTGGGGATCGTCCTCACCGTCCTCGCGATCGGCGTCGGGGCGCTGCTGTATCAAGTCCGGTTCGGGTTGGGCAAAGCCGGCTACACGCCGCCGGTCATGTGGGGCGTCTACATCACGACGTTCGTCTTCTGGGTCGGTATCGCACACTGCGGAACGCTCGTGTCCGCGATTCTGTATCTGTTCCGGTCTGGATGGCGCACGGCGGTTTACCGCACGGCCGAAGCAATGACCGTCTTTGCGGTCATGACAGCGGGACTGTTTCCGCTCATCCACATCGGGCGGATCTGGTATTTCTATTGGCTCATTCCGTATCCGAACCAGCGGCAGCTTTGGGTCAATTTCAAATCACCGCTCATTTGGGACGTGTTTGCGGTGACGACGTACCTCATCGTGAGCACCACCTTTCTCATCGTCGGCTTGATCCCCGACATCGCGTCGGTGCGCGACCTCGCAACCGGATGGCGCAAGAAACTCTACAGCATCACGGCACTCGGCTGGCGGGGAACCGATCAACAGTGGCGGCACTACACGAAGGCGTATCTGTACTTGGCGGCATTGGCCACACCGCTCGTGCTCTCGGTGCACAGTGTCGTATCCTGGGACTTCGCCATGTCCATCGTGCCGGGCTGGCACGCCACGATCTTTGCGCCGTATTTCGTAGCGGGGGCGATCTACTCCGGTCTGGCCATGGTCATCACACTGTTGGTTCCGCTCCGCAAAGTCTTCAAAATGGAGCGGTACATCACGGAGGACCACTTCGAGAATCTCGCCAAGCTCATCATGCTGACCGGCATGATCATCGCGTATGCCTATGTCACCGAGTACTTCATGGCGTGGTACACAGGGAATCCGTTCGAGCGGGCATCGTTCTGGAACCGGGCGTTTGGGGATTATTGGTGGGCAACCTGGACGATGATCATCTGCAACGCGTTCCTGCCGTTCTTCCTGTTTTTCCGAAAAGTGCGGCGTAGCATTCCAGCCCTGTTCGTGCTGACCTTGTTTGTCAACCTTGGCATGTGGTTCGAGCGATTTGTGATCATCGTCGTGTCCCTCTCGTTTGAGTACGAGCCGTACGCGATGGGACACTACACGCCCAGCTGGGTCGAGTGGTCGATTCTGGCGGGCAGCTTTGCATGGTTCTTCATGTGGTTCCTGTTGTTCGCGAAGAATTTTCCGACCGTCTCGATTACCGAGGTCAAGGAGATCCTTCCGATGCCCAGGAAGGAGAAGGCGCACGTATGAGCGAGAAATCGCAGGGGTTGATCGCGGCCTACCGCCACGTCGATAAGGCGGCCGAGGCGATCCGCACGCTCAAGGAGATGGGGTACAAGGATTTCACGGTGTTTACCCCGGCGCCCGTGCACGAGATCGCGGATGCCGTCGACCACAAGGTGAGTCCCGTGCGGCTGTGGACCCTGATTGGGGGGCTGACCGGTGTGACGTCCGGGTTCGGCATGGCGATATGGATGTCGTACGATTATCCGATCGTCGTTGGGGGAAAGCCGCTCGGATCATGGATTCCGTACACGGTGATTGGGTTCGAGTTGACCATTCTGATTGGAGCGATGGCGACCGTCACCGGTCTCCTCGTGCACATCATCCTGACACGGAAACGGGCCGCGCACGATCCCCGGTTCACCAATGACCACATTGGTATTTTCGTCGATTGCCCGCTGGAGCGCAGGGGCGCCGTCGAAAACCTGCTGCGCACGTCAGGCGCGGATGAGGTTCGGTTTGAGGACTAAACTTGCCGTTCTCGTACTAGCAGCGGCAGCCGTCGGATGCAGCCGCGACGCCTGGCAGCGTTCGCCGGGGCCGGACGACGTGGTCGCGCTGGTGCCCTGGTTTGCCACGATGCACCGCGGGCTCGCCATTCAGCCGTACAAGATGCCGCTCGAGCCGGTTGAAGGAACGGTTCCGATCACCGGACTCGACCCCCTGATTCCCGTGATTCCCGCCAACTATCCGGTGCTCGATCGCATCGCGAATCCGGCTGCGCGTACCGCGGAGTCGCTCGAGGCCGGCCAGAAGTACTATGAGATCTTTTGCGTGCCGTGTCACGGCGCAACGGGTGCTGGTGACGGTTTAGTAAACGCGAAGCTGTTCATCGCACCGAGTCTGCTCACGGATCGGGCGAAGAACCTCACCGACGGGATGATGTACGGGATCATTCGAGCCGGTCGAGGTGCCATGCAGTCGTACGCCGAGGGGGTGCGCGGCGACAATCGGTGGCATGTGGTGAACTATGTCCGGCAGTTGCAGGGAGCGTCGCCGTGAACGCTGCGGCTGACCACCAGGAGTTGTACCGACGCGGAACGGCCGCGCCGGCTAGGGCGTTGCTCACTGCGGGAGCGGTGCTGGCGGTTCTGGGGTTGATATTCTTCGTGCTGCTAGCCGTGGGTGAAGATCCCGGTCGGGCGTGGCGCTTGTTCCACGTCAACTTCCTGTTCTTCACCGGCGTCGCCCAAGGTGCGGTCATCTTTGCGGCCACGCAGAAGATCGCCAAGGGTCACTGGTCGGGGCCGATTATCCGGTTCGCGGAAGCCGCGGTGGCGTTTCTCCCGATCTCCCTCGTCTGCTTCTTCGTGATCTTCCTGGGAAAACATCATCTCTTCCCGTGGATCGAGCATCCGACTCCGGCACGGGGAAACTGGCTCACGGTCTCATGGGTGTTTTGGCGTGACTTGTTCGCCTTGCTGGCCGTGTTCGCCACAACCATTGCATTCGTGTATAGCGATCTCAAACCGGACGTGGCGGAGTTGAAAGAACACGTGACCGGGTGGCGCCGCCGGCTGTACGACCGCATCGCGGGCGACTATACGCCGGAGCAGCTCCCGAAATACGAGCATCGTGTGCATTGGCTCGCGCCCTTCATGTGCCTGCTCTATGCGTACCTGTTTTCGATCCTCGGCTTCGACCTGATCATGTCGCTCGCGCCGTACTGGATGAGCAACTTGTTTGGCGCCTTTTTCTTCATGGGGGCGTTTTTGACCGGGCTCACGATGACGGGGCTCATGATGGTGTACTGGCGCCGCAAACTGGGGATGGAGCAGGTAATTGGCCGGCACCAGTTTCACGATTTGGGCAAGTTGATCTTTGGGTTTTCCGTGTTCTGGGCCTACCTCATGTTCAGCCAGCTGCTGGTGATCTGGTACGGCAACCTGCGTGAAGAAACGTCCTTTGTCTTTTGGCGGCTTTCCGGCGACTGGCAGGCGTTGGCCGTGGCCGTCGGGTTCATGGTGTTTGCCATTCCGTTCTGGGGGTTGATTTGGGTGAAGTCGAAGATCACGTGGCA
>JBFHWR010000243.1:0-6111 GCA_041599395.1 Gemmatimonadales bacterium
CGCGTTCACAGGAACCCAGCATGAAATAATTCGGTACCGCCCTTGCCTCGATGCAGTGTCATGCTCAGGTGAGCGTAACGTTACCTACCATGAGGCGGCGCGTGGTGCGGGATTCGCAGGCCTTTACCGTTGTGGAAGTGATGGTTGCCATCGTCATTCTGACGACGGGCCTATTGGCGTTGACGTCCGCGGCCGGATGGTCCCTGCGAGCGATGGAAACCGGCCGACGCCTCACGAGGGCGACGGCGCTGGCGGAGCAAGAACTCGCGGCGTTTCACGGAAGGCCGTGCGGCCGGAGCGACGGCGCTGGAGAGCGGACCCACGGAGCATACCGGCTCGAATGGTCTGTGCGTGGCCCACTCTCGCGGAATGAACATGTCACCGTCATCGTTACGACTCGTCATCTTCGGAAAGAACGCGCAGACACATTTTCGGTAATGCGGCCATGTTGAACATGGGAAAGGATGGGTTTTCCCTCCCTGAACTCTTGCTCTCGTTGGTTCTGATGTCCGTGGTGTCAGTGGCTGCCATACGAGTCACCATCCACGTGTTTCGCACCCATCGCACTGCCAACGAACGGGTGGAGATGGATGCCAACTTGCGGTCGGCACTCGCCTTCTTGCGGCGTGAGTTCCGCCCGCTCAACGCAACCGACGCTGCCGGCGGTGATATCATCATGGCAAACGAAACGGACATCATCTATCGGTCCATGCAGGGGCTGTACGCGGTGTGTGGGTTGGGCCCGGCGCCGGAACTGATCGTCCGCCCCACGATTGATGGTTCTCCGGCAATTGAGGCGCACAGCGACTCAGTCTTCGTCTTCGCCGAGGGCGATGCCGTCACAGGACGGGATGCAACGTGGTTGCGCGCGGACGTGGTTGCCGTGCACTCGCGCGGCCGTTGCACCGACGGGTCCGGCGGCGATCGTGTCAGGCTTCGGGGCCTCACCAACGCAGACTTCGCGGCGCTACAACACGGGGCGCCGGTGCGGAACTTCGTAACGGCGTGGCTCAGGCTCTATCGAGATTCGCACGGATCCTGGTGGTTGGGAGCGCGCCAGTGGAACGCGGCGGCAGGGTGGAGCCGGACCCAGCCCATCGTCGGTCCCCTTGCGGCGAACGGGGTGCGGTTCACCTATCTCGATGCTCGTGGCGGCACCGTGACGAGTCGGGACGGAATCCGGCGCATCCGCATTCGATTAATTGGGGCGACGTCGCGCGCACGAGACGACCGCGGTGACCCGCGCAGCGTCCTGGAATCGGATGTCGCTCTCAGAAACAATGCGCCGTAATCGCGTTGATGGCAGCACACGCAGACCGGATCCGAGTGATGATGAACGCGGATTCGCACTCGGACTTGCCCTGCTCGCGCTCCTGATGGTGACAGGGGCGGTCGCGTGGGGGGTGTTGCTGGGCCTGTATAGCCTTCGTGGCAGTCGCGGCACGGTCGCGCTAGCGCAGGCGTTCTCTGCGGCCGAGGAAGGCGTACGGACCCAGGTGGCGACAGCGGATTGGCACACGCTCCGGGAATGGCGCGTCGGACAAACCGCTCCCTTTGCGGGGTCGGTGCTCGCGGGAACTGGTTGGTATGAGGGAGCCGTTGTACGCATCGGATCCGCGTTCTTTCTCGTCCACGCCGAGGGATTTGACGCCGGTTCGTACGCGCGGCAGCGTGTGGGTGTTCTCGTGCGGTTCGCGCCGCTCCGCTTTCGACCCCTGGCGGCGCTCGAAGCAAGCGGGGCGGTGGAGGTGAGCGATCGCGGTCGCGTGCGCGGGGAAGACGCGCCGGATGTCGCTTGGGACTGCCCAGCGATTGACTCGTCTGTCGCGGCGCTTCGCGTTCCGGCGGAAGACTCGGCGGAGGTCTCGACATCCGGCTGTGCCGATGGTCGCTGCCTCGACGGTGATCCCGACGTCGCGCTGCAGCGGTTTCCCCGTGGCTCTCCGGTTCCGGACATCAATGCGCTGAAGCCATTTGTTACGATCGCGCTGCTCGGTGGCGAGGTGGTGATCGGACCAGAGTCGGCTGGGAACGAATGTTTGACCCACGTGGTGAGCAACTGGGGCGATTCCCGTGCACCGGAGACCCCCTGTGGCCAGCACGTCCCGCTCGTTTACTCGAATGGTGATGTGACAGTTCGGGGTGGACGGGGACAGGCGCTCCTGGTTGTCCAGGGTGATCTCGTGCTCGAGGGCGACACGGATCTCTCCGGTCTGGTCTTCGTGTACGGCAGGCTGGTCGTCCGGGAGCGCGCGCGATTTCGGGGCGCGGTTGTCGTCGAGAACGTTGGGCCGTTCGTGACCCGTATAGCCGACGATGCGACAATTGACTTCTCGAGTTGTGCCGTGAAGCGGGCTCTCGCGGCAGCGGCTGTTCCCGCACCGCTTCGAGAGCGGAGCTGGATTCAACTCGATTAAGTGACGTAAGTCGCTGTCTTTCTGCAGGTTGTCAGCGTAACATTCCCGTCGAGTCCTGTTGACAAAAAAAGCGAGGGGGCATACTGTAGTTTGCTCTCGGCTTCGCTTATCTCGTTGACCTGTAGGCAGATATGGCACTTTTTGGCAGAGGCCAAACCAAGGTTGGGCTCGACATCGGCAGCGGGCTCATCAAGGCAGTGGTGGCCGAACATTCCAAGGGAGAAGTGTCGATTACGCACGTCGCCGTCGCGCCCGTCGAGGCGGACGCGATTGTGGAGGGCGAGGTCATGGACCCCGGTCTGGTGGCCGATTCGATTCGAGACATCGTCTCGTCGATGGGTGTCAAGCAAAAACGGGTCATCGTCGCGGTTGGGGGTCGGGACGTCATCATCAAGAAGATCCAAGTCGATCGGATGAAGGAGTCGGACGCACAAGAAGTTGTGCGTTGGGAGGCGCAGCAACACGTTCCATTCGATATCGAGGCTGTCGAGCTGGACTTCCAGATCCTCGATCCCTTTGGTGAGGGCCTGCAAATGGACGTGTTGCTCGTTGCGGCCAAGCGGGATCTGGTGGAGGACAAGATGCAGCTCCTAGAACAGGCCGGGCTGGATGCTGAAATCGTCGACGTGGATGCCTTCGCCTTGCACAATGCCCTCGAGCTGAATTACCCTGAGGCCATGCAAGGCGTCACCGCATTGCTGAACATCGGTAACGAGCTGACCAACATCAACGTGCTCCATGCGGGCGTGCCCGTTCTCACCCGGGATTTGACAGTCGGAACGAGGAAGCTACGAGAGGACCTGCAACGCGACCGTGGAATGTCGGTCGACGAGGCCGAGACGGCGCTCATGGGCAAGGGTCCAGAGGCGGATTTTCAAGAGTTTGTCGAAATGCGGGCTGACGAGATTGCGGTTGGTGTGGAGCGGGCTCAGGCCTTTTTGCAGTCGGCGACTCGGGACGCTGGGAACATTCACCAGATCTATTGCTCAGGGGGCGGTGCCCGCATTCGCGGCTTGGCGGACACGCTCAACAACCGTCTCCGTATCCCGGTAGAGATCGCGAATCCTATGCAGGGGATCAATGTCGCACCGGGAGTGTTCAACGATCATCCGGCTGATGAGGTCGGGCCACTGCTGATGTTGGCCACCGGATTGGCGTTACGAGGCGCATAGAGTCGGGAGTGACGGGTCATGATTGAGATCAATCTCGTTCCGGGTCGAAAAAAGAAGCGTCGCGGCGCAGCACCGACCGTGTCGTTTCGGGACCTGTCCGAACGGGTCAGAGATCCGTTACTGGCTGGCGCCGTGGGGGCGTGGGCGATCGCGCTTGCCGTAACCGGTTTCGTGTTCGTGACGGAAACAAGGAAGGCCGCCGGCCTGGAGGCGGAGGTGGCCGACATTCGGCGGGAAGCTGAGCATTATCGGACCGTGATCGAGGAGAGACGGCGGCAACAAGGATTGCATGATCTTCTGGTCAGGGAGTTCGATGAGATCAGGAGTATCGACGATGCGCGGTTCGTCTGGCCGCACATCATGCAGGAAGTGACGCGTGCCCTGCCGGACTACACGTGGATTGTTGGCTTGGAGTTTGTGCCTCAGGCCACGCCGGCGGAGGCGACGGCGTCGGATACCACGACTGCACCGGATCCGGTTCGGTTTACGATAAACGGGCGGACGTCCGACATCGGCGCGTATACGCGGTTCCTCCGGCAGCTCGGAAGCTCAGCCTGGCTGACAAACATCGTTCCGGGCGCCACATCGACGCTCGTTGAGGAAAACCGGCCGATTACGGCTTTCGTGATCACGGGGCAGTATCAAAGGGCCGATTCGGCGTTCATTAATGTCGCTCCTCTTGAACAGGGGGCGCCGTGAGGGAGAAGCCATGGCGTTGAGCGCCAAAGAACGCCAGCAAGCGCTCGGTCTCGCGATCGTGCTCGCGATCGCTGCGGCGATTGCGTTCTGGGTCTATTGGCGGGGACCCTCCCAGGCCCGCGCGACGGCGCTCCGCGATAGCGTCGAGACGCTGACGGCGGAAGTGACGACGGCGCGTCGTGACCTGGCGCGGGGGACGGTAGACGATTTGCAGGGACGCATCCAGTACTATGAGGGAATGCTCTTGGGGCTTCGGGCGCTGGCGCCGGATCCCAACGAGGTGACCACGTTGATCGATGACATTTCGGCGCGATCGCGAGCACGCGGCGTGGAGATTGCCGCACTCAACCCGCTGCCGGTTGAAAGTGGTGCTGCGTTCGAAACGCACCGGTATCGCTTCACCGTTTTTGGCCACTATGACCAAATTGGCGCGTTCTTGTCCGACATCGCCTCGCTGCGCCGTGTCATGGTACCGGTTGAGCTCACCTTGGTCCCGGCCAATGACAACGATAGGCGGACGTATGCCGACACAACCGGTGCATTGATCCAAGCAGACTTCCTGCTACGGACGTTTGTCAAGCCGGTGCCCGAAGAAGGTGGGTCGAGTGGCGGTCGTTAGGCGTTTCACGGCATTGCTCGTGAGCGCTTCCATGGCTGCTGTGGCGTGTGGAGGTGAGGGGTCGTCCGGGGAGTCAACCCCGGTACCGCCAGTGAACCAACAAGCGCAGACGAGATCAACGGAGCCCACCCTGCAGCCACTGCAGCGGGAAGCCTTCTCCTATGAAGGGTCGGGGCGGGATCCGTTCGTTTCACTGCTTCAGAGCGGCGACGTGCGTCCTCTGCTGCAGGATCTCCGCGTGACGTCCGTCACATACGATACGCGAAATCCACGCAATAGTGTGGCGGTTTTGCGAGATACAGTTGAAAACAAGGCTTATCCGGTACATGTGGGTGACGAACTCGGTCGGATGCGCATCCTCGCTATTCGTCCAGGCGAAGTGGAAGTGGTCGTGCAGGAATTCGGCGCGGACCGTCGGATCATCATCCGGCAGCGCCGCCGCGGCGGTACGTCGTAATCGCGTAACACCTCCCCCTAGTCAGCACATCACAGCTCGGGCAATAGGCGGCGTTCCTATCGCCCGTTGGGTTATTGCGGCCCGGTGAGGTCCCCGTCCGGAGAGATGGCGCCGGATCGCCAGCCGGGTCTCGAGCGGGCCTTGTTGGTGAATCTCGTGCTTGCCGTTGCGGCGATCGTCAACCTGGTGCTGTTCGGCGCTGCCGCGGTGGCCGTGCTGGCACTCCCGGCACTCTACGGTTTCTTGGCGCTCGCCATCGTGATCGTTGCCGACCTGTTCGTCCTCATTCTGTTTGGCCGACATTTGATCCGACGGCTGGTGTTGCGCCCGCTCGCAACACTCGTAGCGGCGGCCGATCAGTTGGCAGCCGGTAATCTATCTCACCGCGCCCCACCTGCCGAGACGCGAGAGTTCACACTACTGGCAATGGGCTTCAATCGCATGACAGAGCGGCTTGAAGACGCGCGGGACCAAGTCGTGCGAGCCGAAAAACTGGCGAGCGTTGGATACCTCGCCGCGGGCGTGGCACACGAGGTTGGGAACCCCTTGTCGGCCATCGGCAATTACCTGGACGCGATCGAGGCGCGAGGTGGCGATCCAGGCATTGTTGCGGCGTTGAATCGAGAAACGAAGCGCATCGATCAAATCGTGCGAGGGTTGTTGGAATATGCCCGTCCGGAATCGGGGGGCGTTGAAGACATCGACGTTGGGCGACTCCTGCGCAAGGTGGTGGATCTCCTCACCGGC
>JBFHWR010000244.1:0-6089 GCA_041599395.1 Gemmatimonadales bacterium
GCTGCAGAGGTGTTGGAGCGGTACGGCGCCCGCGTCGTGGTCCCGTCCGACCAGACGTGTTGCGGTCAACCGGCCTTCAACGCCGGCTATCGCGCCGACGCACGGGCAGTGGCACAGCACTTCATCGACGTGTTTTGGCCATTGATCGATCGGGGCGTGGCACAGGCCATCGTTGCGCCGAGCGGCAGCTGCATTGCGATGGTGAAACACGGGTACGAGATGCTGTTCGAACGCGAACCGGACGAGCGGGGCCGCCGGCGCGCAGCCGCACTTGCTCCGGTCACGTACGAGTTCAGCGAATACCTCGTCGACGTGCTCGGAGCCAACGCAGCCGACGTGTCATTCCCCGAGACGGTCACGTACCATCCGTGCTGTCATCTCCTTCGGGATCTGGGTGTCGATGCCCAGCCCCGTCGTCTCCTACGCGGCATCAGGGACGCGACCTTCGTCGACCTGCCGGAGGCCGGCGAGTGCTGCGGGTTTGGGGGCCTGTTTGCCATCAAGAACGCTCCGATCAGCACGGCAATGGGGCAGCGCAAAGCCGGCAACGTGAGCCAGAGCGGTGCGGATGTCGTTGTGATGAACGATGCGGGCTGCATAGCGCACGTGAACGGGATCTTGGTGCGTGAGGGACGCCGATGCCGCGCCGTGCACATCGCTGAACTGCTGAATGCGCAGGTCGGGCAAGACGCCGAGGCCAGCTGATGCAAGTCGACGTCAGTGCTCCGTTCGACACGAGAGTCCGCCAAGCTCTGGGCGATGAGCATCTGAGGGTGGCGCTCGATCGGGCGACCAGCCGTTTGAGCACTCGGCGCGCGGAGGCCATGGCAGCCATCGACGGCCCGCAATTGCGGGATGATGCGCGAGCCGTGAGACAGGAAGCCATCGATCGGCTGCCTACCCTACTCGAGGAATTGGAGCAGAACCTCACCGACAACGGATGCCAGGTGCACTGGGCGCAGGACGCCGCTGAAGCAACGCGAACAGTGCGCGAGATTGCCGAGCGAGCCCGCGTGAAGCGAATCGTCAAGTCGAAGTCCATGGTTACCGAGGAAATTCGTCTCACCGCGTCCCTCGAACGCGCTGGTCTCACTGTGACCGAGACCGACCTCGGCGAGTACATCATCCAGCTAGCGGACGAACCGCCAAGCCATATCATCGCACCCGTCATCCACAAACGCGTCGAAGACGTGAGCGAGCTGTTTCACAACACGTTCGGCACGGCGCCAACCTTGGATCCCAGCGATCTCTGCGCCACCGCACGATCGCAACTGCGTGGTCGGTTTCTCGATGCCGACATGGGGATCAGCGGGTGCAACTTTGCGATCTCCGAAACAGGGACGATCTGTCTGATTACCAACGAAGGCAACGGGCGCATGGTATCGAGCCTGCCGCGTCTCTACGTCGTCGTGCTCGGTATCGAGAAGGTGGTTCCGACCGTCGAGGGAGCGATTCTGCTTTGGCAAGCAGCCGCCCGGAACGCAACAGGACAGAACGTGTCGGTCTATTTCTCAATGAACAGCGGACCGCGGAAGAAGGGGCACCCGGACGGACCGGACGAGATGCACGTCGTTCTACTCGACAACGGTCGCTCCAGGGTGCTCGAGCGCGGGTACGGCGAGGCCTTGCTCTGCATCCGGTGCGGGGCCTGTCTCAACGCCTGCCCCGTTTACCGCCACATCGGCGGACATGCGTACGGCCAAACGGCGTATAACGGGCCAATCGGCGCCGTCATTACGCCCCTGCTGGCCGACGACGCTTCAGCGGCGAAGGAACTGCCGTTTGCCAGCTCCCTGTGCGGCGCGTGCCGCGATGTCTGTCCGGTCAAGATCAATCTGCCCCGGCTCCTGCTGGATCTACGGCGGGACATGGCGGAGAGCGGCCATGCCCCGGTAACGGAACGCGCCGCCATGCGCAGCTTCGCAAGAGTCATGCAAAGCGCGCGAGCGCGGGACAGAGCCGTCAGCGCCGCTCGGTGGCTCACCCGGATGAAGCTTCTCCCGCCAATCAGGACGTGGATGCGGTCTCGCGTCTTTCCGGGGTTTGCACGAGAGCGCTTTCGCCGGCTTTGGTCGAGCCGTGCCAGACGCGCTGGAAAATCATCTGATGCCTCCTGAGCCGCGCAGCCGGGACGTGATCTTGCAGCGGCTCCGGCGGGTTACCGGTGCCGTTCGGCCACAAGCGCCCTTCTTACCGCGCCCTGTCATGCGTTTAGCCGGCGAAAGCCAAAGTCTCGCACAGCAGTTTGGCGAGAATCTCGCAGCGGTCAATGGAGGCTACGAACTCCTCGACCGAAGGGACGCCGTGACCGCCCGGGTCATGCAGCTCGTGACACAGTGGAACGACGAAACCGCTGAGCGTACCGTCCTCAGTTGGTCAGCCGACGAGCTACCGGTGCCTGGTCTTTCTCAGACCCTCGAGCGGTCGGGTGTGACCGTTTGCGCACCAATCGACGACCACGACGGCGACATTCGGGCTCGTGCCGCCCGCGCCACGGTCGGACTCACTGGGGTCGATGCGGCGATTGCCACGACCGGAACCGTGATACTCGCGTCGGGACCGGGGAAGGCGCGAGTCGCGAGCCTCCTCCCTCTTCGCCACATCGTGCTGGTGCCAACCAGCAAGATTTACCCCACCGTCGAGGCGTGGGTTCGAGAACGGAGAGCCGCGAACAGCTTGCGCACGCTGTTGTCGGAGAGCAAACAAGTAGTCTTCGTAACTGGGCCCAGCAAATCCGCCGACATCGAGCTGACACTCACCCTGGGTGTACACGGGCCGAGAGCGGTTCACGCGCTCATCTTCGATGACGGATCCCCGAGGTGACGCGTTACGACTCCGACGGCTTCGGTGCCGCGACGACGACGTTCCTCAGTACCCCAACACCTTCCACTTCCACCTCGACGATGTCGCCCGGCTTCATTGCCGCCGTCGTCCCGGGCGTACCCGTGAAGATCACGTCGCCAGGCAGCAACGTGAAGTACTGGCTCACGTAGCTCACGATCGATCCGATATCGAAGAGCAAGTCACTCGAACGCTCGGATTGCCGGACCTCCCCGTTCAAACGGGTCTGCACAAGCAGGTCATCGTAGTTCAATCCGGTCACGATCGCGGGACCAATCGGGCCAAACGTGTCCGACGCCTTTGCGCGTAGCCACTGCAGATCAGCTTGCTGCCAGGTGCGTTCGCTCACGTCGTTGCCCGCTGTGACTCCAAAGACATACGCGAGCGCATGTGCGACCGGCACATGCTTCGCTTTCTTCCCAATGACCACCACCAGTTCCCCCTCATAGTGGAGACTCTGGGAGTCCCATGGGATCACGATGCTGTCACCATCTCCAATGAGCGACGAGGGATACTTCGCGAACAGACCCGGGTACTCGGCGGGCTGGCGGTTCCCCAAATGACTCTGATAGTTCAATCCGACCGCGATCACCTTCGAGGGCTCACAGGGCGGGAGGAGCCGTACGTCGTTTCGGCGCAGGGTCCTTCCCGTTTCCCCAGGAGACTGAAAGAGGTCGCCGTCGAGCTCGCGAATTGTTTCACCGTCGAGCACCCCATAGGAGACGATACCACGGTCCTCGTAGCGGACGTATTTGGTTACGCTTTCTTGTGCCCCCGCCGTCGCTCCGCAACACAACACGAGTGCCGCCAGCTGCACGCCGCTGCCTAGTCGCGAGTTCATGGCATCCTCCGCCTGAGGTTCACCCTGTGTTTGCCAGAATGGCTCCGGAGCCTGCCGGCTCGGAGACGAATCCACGAAGTCTAGTCCACGATGATTCCGGGGGCTATCTTCGCGCAAGGACTAAGGCTTCAAAGACCTTCGACAATTCGGAGGAGCCCATGACAGGCGTTGAACATTCCGGCACACGCAGCAAAGTGACGCGCGGCGCGGCTGTCCTGCCAGTACTCTTTGGCGTGAGCGCCATGCTCCCGCCGGCCGCGTTCTCGCAAACGACACCAACTGAGCGAGAGGCTGCGAGCGAGATCATCCAACAGATCGACGAGCTGCAGCGTCGTCTTCAGCCGACTCACGTTGCACAGCGCCTGGCGAACAAACGGGATAGGGAACGAGATGGGATCCTGCAGCGCGTGGATGCGCTCTGGTCCGGCGAAATGCAGGCCCTGAGCGACCATATCGGTCGCAATCCGGAAGTGGGATTTCAGGAGTTCAAGTCGGTGGACACGTTGACCGCGGTTCTCCGTCACTACGGGTTTGCCGTCGAGACGGGACAGGCCGATCTCCCCACCGCGTTCGTCGCAACGTGGGCCGCTCCGGCCGGACCCTCCGGACCCACTCTCGGCATCATTGTCGAGTACGACGCCCTGCGATCGACGCATGAGCCGTTTCACGGGTGTCAGCACAACGGTCAAAGTCCATCGGGGTTCGCCGCGGCGGTTGCGCTCAAGGAGTTCATGCAGGGCCGCAACCTTGCCGGCCGCATCAAGGTGTTTGGAACGCCGGCGGAAGAGATGGGGCCCCCATCGAAGGAGATCATGTGGAAGGCGGGCGTGTTTGACGGCACCGACGTGCTGGTCCGGAGCCACGGCTCAAATGAAACGGCGCGGGGACGGGCTGGGTTCGGCATATGCTGTCTCAACATCAATCAGGTCCGCTACACCTTCACCGGGAAGGCATCGCATCAGCGGGCGTCGTGGTTCGGCCGCAATGCCCTGACGGCAGCGGTCCGGTTCTACAGCGCGGTTGATGGGCTCAGACCCACCTTCCGGCCCGAGGCATCGATTCAGGGCGTGATCCCCGAGGGTGGCATCGCGCCCAACGTCGTGCCCGATCGGGCGGTGGCAGACTATTACATCCGATATCCCGATGAGGTGTATCTCGAGCACATCACGAGAATGATGGCGGATGCCGCGAGGGGTGCAGCGCTCGCCACCGGAACAGAGGTCGAGATCGAGACGTATGGACGGCTGCGGGACGGCATCACAGTCGGGACACTGGAAGAACTCACCTTTGCGTACGCGGAAGCCCTGGGAGCGCCGCGACTCAATCGCGAGCCGCAGCGCCCCGCCGGATACGAAGAAACCGGATTCGTGTCACGAGATATTCCGGGCGTCGGCGTGAGTGTGTTCAGTTCGGCGGCACCGAGTCATTCGTATGCCCGCTTCGAGGATTCGCTGAGACCGGTTGGGCATTTGGGTTTTCAACTGGACGCAAAGATCATGGCCGCGGTGCTCTATCATTTCCTCACGGACGACCGTTTCCGAAACGCAGTCAAGGAGGAACATCGCGTGCTCTCCGGCCTGTTCGATCAATACCTCGTAAGGCTACGAGAGGTGTACGCCGGTGAGACGGCATCGACCGGCACCGAGCGCTGACCGCGTGGAAGCCATTGTCATGTTGCTTCCAAACGCTGCTTCAGCCGTCGAAGCGTCGTTTGCAGTTCCTTGGAAAACATCGCCTCGAGAACACTCTTGGGCATGAACTTCATGAAACCGCCAACCTTGGGAGCAACCTGCATCGTTACCTTGGTTCCCTCTTCGACCTTCTCCCACGTGATCTCGCCTTGCCCTCGGAGATCCGATCCGGGTTTGATCGTGTACCCAACCCGCCGATTCGGCTCGTAGACGGTGTTCACGTAGGTGTTTTCGAACCGGCGGCCCATGAACTCGCTGACGTACCGTTTTTCAGTCCCTACGCCTGGCTGTCCTTCCGGGTTCTGGCCGACCTCGCGCAGGTTTGGTTGCCATTCCCTCTCGCGTTCGATGTCGTCCATGTACGAAAAGACATCTTCCAATGGTCGCTTGATGATGATGCTCTCTTGGTAGGGCATGCTTGACTCGTCTCCGACTGACTGATTGCTCGAGGACGCCCGGCTCGCGTGAAGGCCGTGGCGATCGAAAAAGGGGGATCTGCGATCCCCCTTTTCCGCTATCGTCCGCTGCTTGTGCTACGGGAAGGTGACGCGAAATCCCGCTGTGAACGGCCACACCCAGGATGTGCTCCCTTCGGTGAACGCGATGTCCCCCTGCGGACTGATAACGATTGCCACTTGCTCGCTCACGGAGATTGCGAGCTTCCCACCAACGCCGATCGCAGCGTCCGTCGTGCTGCCACCTCCATCGACGCTGAA
>JBFHWR010000245.1:0-6077 GCA_041599395.1 Gemmatimonadales bacterium
CGGCGCTGTACCGGGCGGCGGGGGGGGTGGTCGGGAATTGGGTCCTGTTCGCGGCCGGCACAGACAATCCGTACAACTACAACGGCGTCGGTTACAACTCGGTCCCTGCGGAACCGCGCGCTGCCATGCTGGGCTACGACATGAACACCGGCGCCTGGCACAGCTTCCCCCCGTTGCCGCGCGAATCGATGGACCATCGGCGACTGGTGACTGCAGGCGACCTGTTGGTGCTGGTTGGAGGGATGGAGCAACACCAAACCGTCTCGGATGGTGTGCTCCTGGCGCCGGTCGCGGAGGCGATGGCACCGCGACCACGCCACTGACCGGATTACAGCTCTTTCACCTCCGCCGCGAGTTTCTTGAGAGAATCTTTGGCGTCTCCGAACAACATGGTCGTCTTTGCGTCGTAAAACAGCTCGTTGCCGACACCGGCAAACCCAGGTCGCATGCTTCGCTTCATGACGATGATGTGATGCGAGTTGTCGACGTCGAGAATCGGCATCCCGTAGAGCGGGCTTTCGGGCGTGTTGCGCGCCGCCGGGTTGACGACGTCGTTCGCGCCAATGACGACGGAGACATCCGTGCGCTCGAACTCGGGGTTGATCTGGTCCATGTCGTACAGCTTGTCGTACGGGACGTCGGCCTCGGCCAGCAAGACGTTCATGTGACCGGGCATCCGCCCCGCGACCGGGTGAATCGCGTACTTGACGTCGACGCCTTTCTTTTCGAGAAGATCCGCGAGCTCACGGACGACGTGCTGCGCCTGGGCGACCGCTAGCCCATAGCCCGGGACGAAGACGACCTGCCGGGCGAACGCGAGCAGCGTGCCGGCGTCCTCCGCCGTGATCTGCTTGATGGGCCGCTCGAGCGCGCCCGCAGGCCCGGCCGCGACCTCAGTGGCGCCCGATCCGAACGCGCCGAACAGCACGTTGACCAGTGAGCGATTCATCGCCTTGCACATGATCCGCGTGAGAATCAAACCCGACGCACCCACCAACGCCCCACTGATGATCAGCCCACTGTTGTTGATGACGAACCCCGTCATCGCTGCGGCGATCCCTGAATACGAGTTCAGCAGCGAAATCACTACCGGCATGTCCGCTCCACCGATAGGGATCACGGACAAGACGCCAAGGACGAGCGCCAGGCCCACCAACACCATGAAGGGGACCGGCTGAGCGGAGACGACCAGCCACACGATGATGCCAACCACGGCGGCGAACAGGATCGCGTTGAGGGTCTTCTGCAGCGGGTACGTCACGGCCCGGCCGGTCACGAGTTCCTGGAGTTTTCCGAACGCAATCAAGCTTCCGGAAAACGTGACGCTGCCGATGAGCACGCTGAGTTGGATCGTGATCGCGACGTCGATCGGCGCGGCAACCCCGGCCTGGAAGCGCAGAAACTCGGCGCCGGCCACCAGCGCAGACGCGCCGCCGCCGAAGCCGTTCAACAGCGCAACCATCTGTGGCATGGCCGTCATCTTGACCGTGCGCGCGAACGTGGCCCCAACCGCCGATCCCACAACCACACCCGCGATGATCATCGGAAACGTGAGAATCTGTTGGTCGAACAGGGTGGCCACGATGGCCACCAGCATCCCAATCGATGCCAGGATGTTGCCGGATCTCGCCGTCGCCGGATGGCTGAGCCGCTTCAAGCCGAGGATGAAACAGACGGCGGCGCCGAGATAGATCAGCTTGATGATCGCGGCCATCAGTCCGTTTCCTTGGGGCCGCGCTTGAACATCCGGAGCATGCGGTCGGTGACCATGAACCCGCCCACCACATTGATCATGGCGAACACCACTGCGAGGAACCCCAGTATTGCACCCACGCGCTCATCGCCGCGTCCGGCGACAATCATCGCGCCGATGATCGTAATGCCGGAGATGGCATTGGAGCCCGACATCAGCGGCGTGTGCAGAGTGGGGGGGACCTTCGTGATGACCTCGAACCCCACGAACATGGCGAGGACGAACACGACCAGCAGTCCAACGAGATTCTCGATCATGACACGCCCGCCTCCTCGAGCGATTTCCGGGTTGCAGCGCTGACCACACGTCCATCGTGCGTGATGCACGTGCCACTGGTGATCTCGTCCTCGAAATCCAGCTTGACCGCGCCGTCTTGAACCAGGTGGGCAAGGAAGGACGCCATGTTTTTCGCGTACATCAGGCTCGCATGATTGGGCATCGACGAGGGGAGATTGACCGGACCGAGAATCGTCACCCCGTGCGCCGTCACCTGCTCACCAGGCCGCGCCAACGGACAGTTGCCGCCGGCAACAGCTGCCAAATCCACGATCACCGAACCGGGACGCATGTCCCTCACCATGGCCTCCGTGACCAGCACCGGAGCCGGCTTGCCGGGGATCAACGCCGTCGTGATCACCGCGTCGACATCCCTGATGTGGGAATGAATCAACTCGAGCTCCTGCTTGTGCTGCTCCTCGGAGAGCGCTTTGGCGTACCCGCCTTCCCCCGCAGCTTCCTCACTCACCGCTTCCGGGGCGAGAAACTTTGCGCCAAGGCTTTCCACCTGCTCCTTCACGACGGGCCGCACGTCAAACGCCTCGACAACGGCCCCCAACCTCCGGGCCGTCGCGATCGCCTGCAACCCCGCCACACCTGCTCCCAGAACCAAGACGGTGGCGGGCCGGATAGTGCCCGCGGCAGTCATCAGCATCGGAAAGAATTTTCCGATTGTGCCGGCGGCGATGAGCACCGCCTTGTAACCGGCAACCGTACTCATCGATGACAACACGTCCATCGGCTGCGCCCGGGTGATTCGCGGCAGCATGTCGAGGCTGAAGCTCGTGGCTCCCCGCTCAGCCAGGTCGTTTACCAACTCTGGGCTCGTGAGCGGCTGAAACATGCCGATGACAACGAGCCCGCGCCTGATCCGCGCCAACTCCTCGTCAGTGGGCGGTTGGATTTTCACGACGACATCCGCCTCACGCCACAGCGTGCCGGCGTCCGCTACCAGCGTCGCCCCGGCTTCGCCGTAGAGCGCATCCGGAAATGCGGCAGCGGAGCCCGCACCCGTCTGCACGTGGAC
Source organism: Gemmatimonadales bacterium (assembly GCA_041599395.1). Taxonomy (GTDB): domain Bacteria; phylum Gemmatimonadota; class Gemmatimonadetes; order Gemmatimonadales; family GWC2-71-9; genus JBFHWR01. The sequence continues at coordinate 3,057 of JBFHWR010000245.1, forward strand.
CTTCACCTCGTCGGTGACAATACGGCGTACGACGTCAGGAATGAGGGCAACCCGCTGTTCGCCGGCGGCAGCTTCTCGAGGAATTCCGATTATCACTTTTGGGATCCGTTGCGTGGCGTCGAGCCGCGACGCCGGTCTGAGTTGTAGTCGATCAGCTCCTGGATCACAGGATGGGGCCGGGCACCGAACACCCGATCGGCCGGAACCGTCACGATCTGCGGGCGCGGGCCCGCGGCGCCTCGCGCCCCACCCGGCCCCTCGGATCCGTCGGGCCCCGACGGCCCGGAGATCCCATCCTCACAAGTGACGCGACGATTGGACGTCACGCCCTTCCCACCTTCGCCTCCCGGGCCACCGGCACCCGGCGCTCCGCCCTTCCCGCCCTCGCCACCGTCAGCGTGCGTCTCAATGAGCCCAGCAAGGAGGGGCTGATCATCCGGGACGAAAACCGAGATATGCCCCCCTGATCCCCCTGCTCCACCAGGGCCACCGTTCCCGCCCGCGCCACCGGCTCCCCCGTTCCCGGCCGGACATCCGTCATTCCCGTTCGCCCCATGTTCTCCGGCGGTTCCGCCAACCCCACGCCCTCCCCGGCCGCCCCTCGACGCGATCACCAGCCAATCGGACGGGGGAATCACCTCGAAATCGGCCAAGACGTACCGTGGTGGTGCATCACCGACCTGGATGCTCGCCACGAAGAGACGCTCGTAAAACGGTGAGCTCACCACGTCGGCTCTCACGATCACGTCGGGTCCCGGCCGCCCCGTGCGGCCCGTTCGGCCGCTTGCCCCGACGAATTCGAAGACGTGCGGCAAGCAATCGTAACGCGGCTCCACCCGCGCGGTAGCAGCCAGGGACGGGTCGGCCTTCATCACGGCCCTCAGGCGAAACCCGTCCATCAGGCTTGCAAGGGGATCGTCCCCGGCTTCCCACCCCCCGTTGGATTTGGGCTCGGCCTCCATGCTCGACCGCTCGAGAAAGGACACGTGGAGCGTCGGCGGGTTGTCCGCATCGTACCGCGTGGCGAACGGGAGCGCTGTTCCGTCGGACAAGATCGCAGCGTACGAGGCCGAGAGGTCCGTTCCCGGACAGGCACCTTCTCCGGCCACCTCGATCCGAATCTCCGTGATGCGGTCCACGAGTTCCGGATCTGGCACGAAGTCGGGCGGTATCGACGCAGCACAGCCGAGCGTGGTCACCGACAGGAACAGCGGCCAGGCGTTCCACCACCCCCGATGGGCGTCTTCAGATTGTGTGCGGGTCACGAACGCCGGCGGGATCTCACCCATCGTCTCAGCCGTCGAGACGCGGGGTGAACGGCAGCGCGTCTAGCACAGTCATCCTCCCCTCGTGTGCATCTCCCGATGCGGATCAGCACGCAGTCCCTGAAGCTCGTACAATGCCGTGCGTTCCGGAATGGATGCCCTTTCCTCGGCGCCGCGATCCGTTCGGACCGACCACGTCGCGCGTATCAGCGCCGCCAGTTCCGTATCCGTTGCCCCAGCGCGCAACGGATCCTTGAGATCGACGCCGCTCGACGCGTACAGACAGAGGAACCACACGCCGTCGGCGGTCAGCCGGCTCCGGTCGCAGCCACGACAGAACGGCTCGGTCGTGGAAGCGATGATACCGAACGTTGTTCCATCGGGCAAGACAAATCGATCCGCCGGTGCCCGTGTCGCGCTCGGATCTTCGGGAATCAGCGGCTGTGCCGAACCGTAGTGGCGGCTGATGCGGTCCAAGATCTCCTTCTTGCCAACGACATCCCGCAGGGACCACTGCGTGGCACCACCAACGTCCATGTACTCGATGAACCGGATCTCCAACCGCGCTCGGCGACCGAACTCGATCATGTCGATCAGCTCGTCCTCGTTGAAGCGCCGAATCACAACGCAGTTGAGCTTGGTTTGCTCAAATCCGGCCTGTGCAAGCGCATCGATGCCCGCCAACGCGTCGGCAAGGCGGTCGCTGCGGGTGAGTCGCGTGAACCGGCCGGCGCGAAGCGTATCGAGGCTCACGGTGACTCGGCGGAGGCCGGCGGCCTTCAACGCGCCGGCCTGTTTCGCCAATAGCAAGCCGTTGGTCGTCAGCGCGAGGTCATCCGAAATCCGGTTTCTCGACAGCAGGGCAATGAGGTCCGCCAGATCATGTCTGAGCAGCGGCTCACCCCCCGTGATGCGAAGCTTCCTCACTCCCAGCGATTCGAACACACCGGCCAGCCGGTCGATCTCCTCAAACGACAAGATAGATTTGCGCGGTAGCCAGACGTATTCTTCCTCCGGCATGCAATACTGACACCGGAGATTGCAGCGATCAGTCACCGAAATACGGAGGCTGCCCAGCGGGCGCCCGAACTGATCGCTCAACGCGGAAGACGGTTTCGCTATCATGTGGCCCGAAGGAACTTAGAGAGAACCCGTTCCAAGCGGTAGAGCGGCCAGCAGCAGGTGGTAGGTGGTCGAGCAGCGGCGCCAACGCCACACCTCATTCAGCCATGGTTATTTGGAGACGACCCGCGCAGCGATTGCGACAACCCTCTCGATGCGAGCGCCCGACGCGGCGTTTCACCTTCGGTCTCGCCGTCCTGGCGCTCGTTGCATGCGGTGACCGCGTTCCCGCGCCCGAGCCTGGCGTGTCATGGGAACTGGCCGAACAGCGCGCCGCCACGTTGTCGGACGTGCACTACGACCTGGAGTTTCGGATTCCAGCCTCGGTCGATTCCGCCGTCCAGGCGAGAGAGACCATTTCGTTCAGCTTGGGCGACGATTCCCGGCCTGTAATCATCGACTTCCGCGCCCCGGACGGCAGCGTGCATGAACTGGAGGCGAACGGTCGTGCACTGCCGGTCCGCACGACGGCCGGCCACCTGATCCTCCCAATCGATGCACTGCACCGCGGCGACAACGTCATTGAGATCGGTTTCACCGCGGGCGACATGTCACTCAATCGCAACCCGGACTTCCTGTACACCCTGTTTGTCCCCGATCGCGCGTCGACGGCGTTCCCCAGCTTTGACCAACC
>JBFHWR010000246.1:0-6029 GCA_041599395.1 Gemmatimonadales bacterium
CCAGGGAGCTCTCCATCGGCAGATCCAGGTGGTACGCCATGTTGGTCGAGCTACCGATGGTGATCATCGTACCGCCGTCTTCCAGAAATTTGCGGAGGGCGGGGATCGTCGTGTCGGGACTAATACGCCCAAGTCGGTTTCGGAACTCTTGCGGGATCGTCTCCACATCCGGCGCGCCAAACCCGAACGACGACGGTCCGTCTGATCCCCGTGGCGGAATCGCGCCGTTTACGAAGACCAGCACGTCATACCGCTGCGAGAGTCTGTCATCGTTGAGTTGCTGCGGGTAGAGCACGTCAAAGGAGAACTCGAACCGTTCGAGCAACCACCGTGCCCAGCCTGAGGGCATCGATCCGCCGTAACGGTCCCACAACCCAACTCGTACGGGTCGCATCCGGAGCGTGCCACTTTGGGGTTGGGCTGAGACCCCCTCGAAGCTCACGCCGAGTTCCCCTGCGAGTTGCCCCAGCTTGTCCGGTGTACTGCCGTTCGCGCGAATGTAGATCGTGCCCGCCGGATGGGTCTTGCCCGCTATCGTCACCGACTCGGTCAACCAGTGGAGCTCTTCGCCACCTTTGAGGAGCCTATTCATCACGATAAAGGCGTCGTTCAGCTCGTGGCTCAGCAGGAATCCTCGAGCGCCGTCGGCGTTTGCCACGGTTCCGGCTGGCGGCGCAGCAAATCCGTCAATCTTCTCGAACGGACCGTCGAAGCCGTCCAAGATCCGATCGAAGTCCACTCCCATCTGGTAGGCCAATGTCCAACCCGCGTTGTCGTACGGCGGAATGGGGGGCCCCCCGGGGTACGCGAAGTCGTTCGGATGATCCTGCGGCTCGAACATGTCGAGCACGTGTGGCCTGAAGGCTTGCGCCGTCTTGACCACATAGGAGCCGCGCGGATACTGCATACCGGCGACGGTGAAGTCACGCGTTGCCCGGTGAATGGTGATCCCGTTCTTGATCAGCGTGTTGACGAACTTGGTAGCGGTGGGGAAGTCTGCCTGATCGGCCGACATGATGTAGCCGCGCGGATCTCGAAGATCGGGATCACGCATGACGTCCGCGAAGAACCGAGTGGGTACTCCGCGCCGTCGGAATCGCGTCTGTGGTTGTGCGGTGTCCGCGTCACTGCGACTCGCAGCGGCTCTGTCGCGCACCAGATCCAGCCGCTTGGGATATGTGGTCCAATGATCGCGGCTGCCCCGCTCGATGGAATTCCGCCCCATCAAATAGATGTTGTACAGCAGTGTCTCGCGATAACGCGACGCATAGTCGAGCACGGCACGGTTCGCGGTCACGGAGTAGTCGATCGACTCGCGGAAGTGCCACTGTTGGGGTTCGATCGGGAGAGGCAGGTCGTTTTTGGGGAGCTGGCGATCGAGCAGGAAGGGGATCGTGACCGGTGTTGGGTTCCCGATGGTTTCGGTCAGCAAGCCAATCATGTTGTGGAAATACGTGATGGTCCGGAGACCACCGTTCCACCACGTCGAATAGCTCGCACCGGAACGCATGGTTGTACCTGGTTTATTCTCGGCCACGAATCGGCTGTGCATCGCGGCCCCGACCATCTCGATCCCGAGAGGGACGAGCGGGTCGAGGTTGTAGTTGAACGGATCTCTGAACGGCGGGGCGAACATGACGGTTCCCGCCGGTCCCGTCTGGTGGTGGTTGTAGACGATTTGGGGGAACCACTCGTGAAACATGATTCGCAACATGTTTTCTGTTTCCGGCTGGCTCCCGAGGAAGAAATCCCGATTGTTGTCGTGACCGACGTATTTCTGGTAGAGTCGCGGAATCCCGGACGTCCGTCGCTTCGTGGCGTCGGGCTCTCGCATATACCAGCTCGACACGAGTTCCATTCCGTCGGGGTTGGCGTGGACGGCGAGCGTGACGACGTCATCGAGGAATCGCATGGTTTCGGGATCGGTGCGACTCACCAATTGGAACACGGTTTCCATCAACTGATGAGCACCCAGCACTTCCGTGGCATGCAGCCCGCCGTCGATCCACACCACCGCTTTCCCTTCGGCCGCCAGCTGTCTCGCCTGCTCCTCCGTCAACCCGTCGGCGCGCGCGAGCCGACCGGCAATGTCTTTGAGTTGGGCGAGGTTCGCGTGGTTCTCCGGAGACGTGACGATCGCCATGTACTGGGTGCGCCCCTCCGCGGTTTTGCCAATATCCACGAGCAGCATGCGCGGAGACTCCTGGGCGAGCTTCTGCCAGTATTCCTCAAACTGTGTGTAGGTGGCGAGATTGTAGTCGTCGCCGATGTTGAACCCGAATTGCTCTTTCGGCGTGGTGACGTTGGTTTGTGCGTGAGCCGGAATGGCTAGGATGGTCGCGATGACGATGCCGCCGAGGCGGCTCCGCACGGTCGACCCGATGAAAGTGCGCAGCATAGTGGCACGACCTTGTGGAAGGAGCGGTGGTGGCGTCCTGCGTAATGTAAGCTGGCGCGCCTTCCCAGGAGAGGGGGCGCTGTCGAGACAGCCGGTCCGGCGCGAAGGTCGACGAGACCTCGCGCAGGTGAAGATTCCACCGAGTACACGACTGAACCTCTCTGGAGGAGGACACGATGGCGTCCTGTCACACCCCTTGCGTCCGATCGATCCCGACCCTGGTCGCTCTCCTCGTCGCTGCCGCGATCCCGAGCTCTCTCGTGGCACAGGACGCGCTCAAGCTGTACATCTCGGCGGATATGGAGGGGGTCGTGGGGGCGGTGACGTCCGATCAGCTCGGTCCGTCCGGGTTCGAATACGGCAGATTTCGGGAATTCATGACTCGGGAAGTGCTGGCTGCGATCCAGGCGGCCCGAGAAGCGGGCGTTCGAGAAATCTTGGTCAGCGACTCGCATGGAAACGGGGAAAATCTCCTGATCGAGATGCTCCCCGCCGATGTGATGGTTGTCCGATCGTGGCCGCGGCCGCTGATGATGATGGAAGGGATCGACAGTACCTTTGACGCTGCCATCTTACTCGGCTACCATGCGGGCACGACCAACCCCGATGGCGTCCGCGCGCACACGCTCTCGAGCGCGCGGTATGCTGACGTGAGCCTCAACGGCGCGACCATGCCGGAAGCCGGCATCAGCGCGGCGATCGCGGGACACTTCGGCGTCCCCGTGATCATGATTTCGGGGGACGATGCGGCTGTGGCCGAGGCCCAGCGGGTCATCGGCGATGTAGAGGGCGCGGTGGTCAAATGGAACTACAGCTTTCACTCGGCGAAGACACTCACCCCGGAATCCGCCTATCGACTGATTGCGCACAAGGTGCAATCGGCGATCGGTCGGCTGCGCGATTTTCGTCCCTTCGTCGTCGACACACCTGTGACGCTCCGTCTCCGGTTCAAGAACTATCGTCCCTCGCAGGTGTTGGCGTATCTGCCCAACGTGGACCGTCCAGACGCTCACAGTATCCAATTTGTCGGAAACGATATCGTGGAGATTTCGAAGTTTCTCGTCGTCGTTGGTAGCTTCGACGCGGGGCTGGAGCCCTAGCGCCGTGGGCGTCTCGGCGTCCGACGCAATGCGCGCGCGCTTCCATCGCTGGTCTCGATGACACCTGACCCCACCCTGTTCAGCGCGTCGCGGGACTACGAGCCGCTCGCCGCCCGCATGCGCCCGCAGAGTCTCGAGGACCTGCTCGGGCAGGATCAGTTGCTCGGTGATGGACGGCCGCTCCGCCAAGCGATTGAGCGAGGAGAGGTAGGCAGCATGGTATTGTGGGGCCCGCCCGGCTCGGGGAAGACCAGCCTGGCTCGGCTCTTTGCGAACTACACCGACAAACATCTCGAGTTGTTCAGCGCTGTGACGGAGGGGGTGCCCCGGATTCGCCAGATCATCGCGGAGGCGCAACACCGGCTCCAGTACGAGGGGCGCGGGACGATTCTCTTCTGCGACGAGATTCATCGGTTCAATAAAGCGCAACAAGACGCGTTCCTTCCGTGGGTTGAGGACGGAATCATCACCCTGATCGGCGCAACGACCGAGAATCCCTCTTTTGAACTCACGTCGGCGTTGCTGTCGCGACTGCGCGTGTTTGTCCTGCAACCGCTTGGCGCGGACGATCTGCAGTCGATCATTCACAAGGCGTTGCAGCAGATCAATCGCGATCGCACGACGGACCGGAAGCCGATCGCGCTGCTCGACGACGCCACTGCGCTATTGGTGCGGTACGCCGATGGCGATGCTCGGCGCGTTCTCAACGCACTCGAGGCGCTAGTGGATTACCTTGGCGCGTCCGGACAAGCGGATCACGATGCGCCAATCACCGCCGATGTCGTCGCCGCCGTGCTGGAAAAGCGCATTGCCCGCTACGATAAATCGGGCGAGGAGCATTTCAATCTCATCTCAGCCCTCCACAAGGCAGTGAGGGGTAGTGACGTCGAGGGGGCCCTGTACTGGTTGGCGCGCATGGTGGAGGGCGGTGAAGACGTCCTCTACATTGCGCGGCGCGTCGTTCGGATGGCGGTGGAAGACATTGGGCTGGCGGACCCGCGGGCGCTCGAGATTGCCGTTGCGGCCAGGGATGCGTACGCGTTCTTGGGGTCACCCGAAGGCGAATTAGCGCTTGCGCAGGCGGTCATCTACCTGACTGCCGCTCCCAAGTCGAACCGCGTGTACGAGGCCTGGTCAGACGCGCAGCATGCCGCACGCGAGTACCCGGCCGAAGCCGTCCCCCTGCATCTCAGGAATGCGCCGACCCGGCTCATGAGAGAGCTGGAGTATGGAAAGGGTTACCGGTACGATCACGTCGAAGAGGGGACGCTGGCGGCCGGCCAAACGTATTTGCCGGACCTGCTGATGGGCTCGTCGTGGTATACGCCGACGGATCAGGGGTTCGAGGCTGAGATGAAACGACGCCTCGACCACTGGGAACGAGTTCGGCGGCGAGGAGCTGCCGGAGGGAGTGGGAACGAGCCGGGTCTTGCCCGAACGGATGCGGAGTAGCTGAAGGTCCGGCCGGCGACGCGGCCGGGATGGATCCGGGGAGTTATCCCTCGGTGACTTCCTGGGTTTCCGCCTCGGGCGCGACGGGCGCGGTGAGGTCGCGACGATCCATCCCGGTTCGACGGTCCACGGCGACCGGGATGTCCCGAGCCCGCCGATCGCTCTTCCGCCGGTCTGCTCCGGCACTCCACCGCATGATCTCCCACGCCTTATTCACCGCAACGTGGATCTGACCGTCAGAGGGAAGGCTGCCATCCGCTTTTCGAATCAGAAGTGCTGCGATGATCGCCGCTACATGTCGTTCCTGCATCATGATATTGCCGTCTCTCCATGTGTGTCGGTGGGCAGTCGACCCCGCCGTTCCCTCAAACCCTCAACTTCGAGCACGGCCGGCGATGTGTTCGACGTCACCAACTCGTTGCCGAAGCGAAACTCGATTGCGCTCGTCCGCCGCACCGTGAACCGAGTGAACCATCATTTCGTGCGTCGCCGTGCCGGCTAGTTTGTCGAGACCTTGCCGCCGAGCGTCGTTGCATACCGAAGCAGTTCCTCACGCGCCCAGACGTATCGCATGGTGAGCTGGGCGAGCTGCCGGATCTCGTCGGGATCTTCCGTGTCGGCGGAAATCCGTTCCAGATACTCTTCCAGGGGTGGGAGATCGCAGTGTACCAGCAGCAATTTCATTCCCGTATCGCGGTTGCGAGTGAGCCGTCAGGCGTGCTCTACGGCGGCCAAGCGAATGACGGGACAAAGTGCCCGACAGGGGCAATCGCCGCCGTGTTCCGCGACACATGTTTACGTGACGAAATGTTCTGTTAATGAAGGCGTGTTGGAGTGTAGCAGTGCACGTTCTTGCAATGCAGTTACGAGTGACAATCGATGTGTCTTGTTGACTTCAGAACGACACAATGAATGTGTTGGTTATGCGTCGCCCAAGAGGTCGTCCAACAGTTTGTCTACGACGTCCGTAAGGGGGTGGTCGTCACTGAGGATGGTACGGAGCACGTCTGCGGCCTCCGCCGCGAGATCGCTGGAATGCTTGCGGTCTTTTTCAAACCGCACGATGTGTCCGAGGAGGA
>JBFHWR010000247.1:0-5985 GCA_041599395.1 Gemmatimonadales bacterium
CCCTGCTCTCCGCGCAGGACGTAAAGCCAACCCCCAACGAGGACGACATACCCAAACCCGTTCCACAGGAGATCTCGCTCGCGGGCGCGGACCTTCCCGATATCTCGCGGTTCCTGAACGTCCGAACGGCATTCGCTCCCTCGCTTTCCCCAGACGGGAACACTCTCGCGTTCCGGACGAGCATCACCGGACAGCCGCAACTCTGGGTGACCGCCGCCACAGGCGGGTGGCCAACCCAGTTGACGTTCGGCGAGTCGGTCACGTTTCACCAATGGTCGCCAGCAGGTGACTGGATCATCTACGGTACCGATCGAGCTGGGAACGAGCGCGAGGGGTATTACCTGATCAACCCCGACGGGACGCAGGAGCGTGAACTCCTTGCACCGTCTGATGCGTTCCGCGTGTTCGGTGGCTTTACCCGGGACGGCAAACGCATTGCGTACGCGACCACCGAAGGCGGCGGCCCTAATTTCAACATCCACTTATTGGACATCGAGACCGGCAAGGACGCGCGTGTCTTCGAGGGACGCATGGGTCTGTATGCCGTTTCCTGGAGGCCCGATGGCGGAGCGGTGATTCTCTCAGAGTCCCGCGGCGAAGATGCGAATGACGTGTTGCTGTTTGACGTGGAGCACCGGACACTCGACACCATCTTCCAGCCCGAAGTGGCATCGAGCTACGGGCAGTTTGAGTGGATCCCGGATGGAAGCGGGTTCTATCTCGCAACCGATCACGATCGAGAGTTCGCGGGGTTGGCGTACTATGACATTGCCTCCCGTGCGCTCGACTATCTCGAGACCCCCGAACGCGACATTCAGACCGTGGCGCTTTCAGACGACGGTACATTCTTGGCGTGGACGGAGAACGATGGCGGCTACGCGACGCTCTCGGTCCGTCGCCTGGCGGCGCCGGTCGACTTTTCGACTGCGCAGCCGGTACCGGCGCCACACCTGCCACGCGGCATCTATGCGATCAACTGGGCGCCGGATGCTCACATCGCGTCGATTACCGTGAACGGACCGCAGATACCCGGAGATATTTGGACCTGGAACGCCGAGACGGGCAACGTGTGGCGCGCCACCGAATCATCGACCGCAGGGCTCGATCTCTCCACGATGGTGATTCCGGAGCATTACAGCTTCGAAGCCCGAGACGGCGTGACAATACACGGCCTGCTCTACCTACCGAGAAACATCCCCTCTGATACCAAGCCACCGGTGTTGCTTGCCGTGCACGGCGGTCCTACGGCACAGGCCCGACCGCGGTTCAATGCCGCGCACCAGTATTTGCTGTCTCGCGGGATTGCCGTGTTCGATCTCAACTTCCGCGGCTCCACCGGGTACGGCAAAACCTTTGCCCGTTTGAACGATCGCCGGCTCCGCGAAAAGGAATTCCTCGATATGGCCGACGCGATCGAGTGGCTCGGCCGTCAGGGAACGGTCGACGCGAGTCGAGCAGCCGTGATGGGTGGATCGTACGGCGGGTATCTCACGATGGCGGCCATGACTCGACTGCCCGAGTACTTCGATGCCGGTGTGGCCTTTGTCGGCGTGTCGAACTGGGTGACCGCGCTCGAAGGTGCGTCACCATCACTCAAGGCCAGCGACCGGCTGGAGTATGGCGACATCGACGATCCGGACGATCGGGAGTTCTTCCGGCAGATTTCACCGATCACGCACATCGAGAGCGTCCGCGCGCCCGTAATGGTCCTCCACGGTGCAAACGATCCGCGGGATCCGGTGGATGAGTCGGATCAGTTCGTACGTGGGATTCGTGAAAACGGTGGCGAGGTGGAGTATCTTCGCTTCCCGGACGAGGGCCATGGGATCCGGAAGCTCTCGAACCGCATCATCGCCTATCGGCGGATTGCAGAGTTTCTGGAGCGGACACTGGCGCCCGCCAGAACGACAGATGAGCCCTGACGGTAGCCAACGCCGCCCCCACTACTCCCCAAAACAAAGCCGGTGACGCGTCACGCCACCGGCTTCTACCATCAACTCCGTCGCGCGGGACACTCGCGCCCGTTTTCGTGCTACTGCAATGCCGCCAACAGCCGCGCCGTACGCCGCAACACCCGCACCTTGCCGGCATCGACCGAGCCACTCATATCTGCGCTGAGACCGGCGGCTAACTCGGTCAACATCTCACGCCGCGTGGCACCCGAGGCGCGTTCGGCACCCGCAAGGGCCTGGCGTACTGCAGCAATCCGTGGCCGGGTCAGCCCGCTGGACCGCTCCAACTGATCCACATACGCGCGGGCAAGCGCAAACGTCGCCGGCCACTCGAACTTGGGCTGCCCCTGCGAGTTCATATATTCGAGCCTGACCGTCTTCGCCGCGTCAATCTCGTTCCGCGTAAGCGAAGCACTCGGCATCAGCTCGAAAATGTCCAACCCGCGGGCGATCTCCGAGTTCACGATCACGCCGTTGTACCAATACACGGACCAGCTTCCGCCCATCCGCATCTCCAGCGAATCAATCGGCCCTCGATCGTGGAACGCGATCTCGAACGGATCTTCGGGATCGGTAAAATCGAAAACCGAAATACCGCCCTGATACCAACCCTGGACCATGATGTCGCGCCCGGGAACCGGGATCATCGAACCGTTGTGCGCAACACAGTTCTCCGCCGGGGTCTGCGGCACCGGAAGCTTGTAATAGCTCCTGAACTTCATCTGCCGGTTCTCGATGGTGAATATGGCGTTGGCACCCCATTCCACAGGATCCGTCGCGCGACACTTGGGCTGACCGCCGCCACCCCACTCGTCGGTAAACACGATCTTGCTGCCATCGTTGTTGAACGTCGCAGAGTGCCAGTACGCGAAGTTGGAATCGCTGACGGCGCCTATGCGGACGGGGTTGGCCGGGTCGCTGATGTCGAGCAAGAGCCCGTAGCCCTCACACGCGCCACCAGCCAACCCAATAGCCGGATACACCGTGATGTCATGGCATTGCGTGGGGCCGGGGCGCGGACCCTCTTCCTCGGAGGCTCCCATCCGCGCGGCGGTCATTGCATCGATGAACTCGCGCAGCGAGGCGCTGTCTGCGCCCGTCGGGACGCCCGTGCCTCCGCGCGCCTGGACGATGCTGTCCAGCATCACGGCAGCAAATTGGTCCGGCAACACCATTGCCTGCCCCCCGAACTCGATTACAAACGCGCCTCGCTCCCTGGCAGCTTCGATCTCGGCCAGGTCCTCAGGCGCCAAGCCATGGGTCGGTGGACCCACGAGCCCCGCGAAGATGCGAGGAGAACTCACGATCGCCGCCTGTTCGGGGTTGGCAAGCGGTACCTTGATGACCTCGATTCGGAACAGCGCCGAGTTCGGGTCCTCATCGAGTGGGGCGCCGGAACATCCCGGGAGTTCTTCAGCCGGTCGTACAGGGGCCGATCCGGACACGTAGATGTACACGTTTTCCAAATCGTTGGGATTCTCGAGAACCGTGTGGGTGTGCGACCCGCGACACGTCTGCACATTCGCGATGTACTTGGGGTTCCTGATGTCCTTGATATCGAAGATCCTGATCCCGCGCAGACGGTGGTGGCTCACCGCTTCCTTCACGCCCTCGGTCCCACAATCGAGCCGACCGCCAAGTCCTTCTCCCGACACGAAGAGCAGGTTCCTGTACACCGAAACATCACTTTGCGATGCGGGGCATACATAGCCGGCCACGAGTGACGGCTTGCTGGGATTCGAGATGTCCCACACCTGGATACCGTTGTAATTGCCCTGGATCGCGTACTTGCCGGTGAACGCGAGATCGGAATTGGTGACGCCCACGAACGCTTCCGGAGGCGGTGTCTGCGACACCACGCGCAAGTTCCAAATCGCCTCTTCGGCGTCAAACACCCCTGCGCGGAGCCCAATACGAGGGTCGGGGCTTGGTGGAATCGCCATGGTCATGGTGGGTTCGGGTGTCGGAGCCGCCGCCTCTGATGTGTTGTAGGATGACGCACACCCGGACAAAGCGAGTCCCGTCGCAACCGGAAGGAGCCAAAGCCCATTGGCGGCGAGGCCACGGGCCCCGCGGCGCGCCGAACTGTTGTCGATCATAACAGAATCCTCGATGCGTGGTTGATGAGCAATGATCATCGGACGCCGCCCGGTCCGGACAGCGCCTCGAGCATGAGCTTCATACGTTCGATTTCGGTGATCTGATCCACCTGAATGTCGGAGGCAAGTTTGAACACCGCTTCGTCCTGGCCGGCCCCATCGGTGTCGAACAGGGTGAGCACCATGGTGACCGCCCCCTGATGATGCTGAATCATATAGGTAAGGAACAGCCGGTCGAAGTCCCCGTCCTTGGCGTCGTCGAGTTCCTCGATCTGGTCCGGCGACAGCATACCGGGCATGTGCATCGCGTCGTCCGGCCCATGCACGACGAGGGTCGTTCCGGTGATCTCGACCTTAGGCACCGGCTGGCCTCGATCGCGGAGCCACTGCTGCATCGTCTCGATCTCGTCTTGCTGGGCATTGATGATGCGTGCCGCCAGGGTCTGAATGCTCGAACTCGCACCGTGCGTGGGGGCGAGGCCTGCCATTACCAGAGCCTGGGCGTGGTGGCCGATCATTCCGGTCACGAACCGGACGTCCGCGGGCGTGAAGCGCATGCGGGCGCTGTCCGTCCGGGCCAGATAGAGCACCTCGAGCTCTGCCGTCCCGCCCTTCGGTGGGGGCGCGGTTTCCGTACCGGCAGAGCCGGCTGTGCTGCAAGCTGAAACGCCGAGCAATGAGAGTGCGATGATGACTAGGGGGCGGGGAACTGGTTTCATGCTCCGCGGCGTCTCACAGAATCTCGTACGATCAAAAGGCGTGGAAAGATACTCAAAGCGAGCGATCAACGGTCAACACCCAACGTTCAACGTCCAATGCCCGACGCCCCCCCCGGCTGGCCAAGCACGAGCTCACCACCTCCACTCTCCCCTCTCCCCTCATCAAAACCGACCGTCGAATCCTGAAACCCAATGCGCAGCCCGCCCGTATTAGCAGGCACGCCCTACGAAACCCCTCCGTCGGTCGAGGTCAGGATTCATGCTATCGCTAGAACTCAAGGCCGGGGCCTTCGTCTCCCTCCTGGCAGTCGCCGCTACCGCCTGTGCAACCGCGAGCGGAAACGAAGATGCCGCCGAGTATCCTTTCAAAGTTGGTATCGCCGATCGTGGCCCCATCCGCGTCACCATCGATGAGACCGGCGTCGTCGAGCCGGAGCGACAGATCGTCGTCAAGTCGCCCATCTCCGGCGTGGTCCGGAGACTCCATGTGCGCGAAGGCGATTCGGTCACCGCGGGGCAGATGATGGCGCGAATCATCCCCGACATCGCGCAGGCAAACGCGCTTGCACAGCTTCGGAGCGCCATTAGCGGCAACCAAATTCGGGTAGCGAACCTGCGCCGCGAGTATAACCGCGCGCAGGAACTCGAAACACGCTCGCTGATCTCTGAACGAGACGTGGAAACCAGTCGGGTTGCCCTGGAGCAGGCCGAAAACGACCTGAGCGCGGCTCGTGAGCAGTCGCGGCTGATGGAGGAAAGCGGCGTCCAGGCCACGGACCAGGCGCAATCGGCGCGCATCGCCGCGCCCGCCGCGGGTGTGGTCATCCTTCGGGGCGTCGAAGAGGGCGAGACGGTTGTCGGCGGCACGAGCGCGTTTGGCGGCGGCACGGAGATGTTCACCATCGCCGACCTGTCGACGCTGCTGATCAAGGCCGCGATCAACGAAGTGGACATTGGCAAGGTCAACCGCGGCGACACGGTGGCTATCACGGTCGACGCATTTCCCGGTGACACTGCCCTCGGGCTCGTCCGGTTGGTCCCACCGGCAGCGCGGCAGCAGGACCGCATCCGTGTGTTCGACGTGGAAATCGAGGTCACCACGGGTGCCGACATCCTGCGACCCGGCATGACCGCAAACGTCCAGATCTCGGGTCCGACACGTGACAACGCCGTCCGCGTGCCGGTGGAAGCCGTGTTCTTCTCCGAGGGCCGCCC
>JBFHWR010000248.1:0-5981 GCA_041599395.1 Gemmatimonadales bacterium
CAAGAGGAGAATCCTGTGCTTGGTCAATGGTTAGGACTCACTCGCGTTGGAGTTTGTCGCACGCGTTGCGTCCGACTCACGGGCCCGTTGCGCACGGCGGGGTTCCGATTACGAGCAGGGAGTGTGCCATCGGACGGCGGTCGGCTGATGGCTTCGGACTGTCGGTGGCGCGTGTGGTGTGCAAACGACCGCCGTTTCAACCCGGCGTCGTTCAAAGCGCTTGGGCATGTGACCTGCCCCACGGTTCCCCCCCCGCCGGCGGTGCATGTTGGCGAGTAAGTGTAAGCGCGACAGCATGTTTGGCGCGGCCAGTGAACAGCCTGCGGCGGCGCGCATCTCTCGTTTCGATGCAGAAGGGGCGACGGCTTGTGAAGGGTCTGGTACTCAGTGGAGGCAAAGGCACGCGACTGCGGCCCATTACCCACACTGCGGCCAAGCAGTTGGTTCCCGTGGCGAACAAACCGATTCTGTTTTTCGTTCTCGAGAACCTTGCGGCTGCCGGCGTCACCGATGTGGGGATTGTCATCGCACCGGAGACTGGGCCGGCGATTCGCGATGCCGTCGGGGACGGATCGGCTTTTGGCATTACGACGACGTGGATCTGCCAAGACCGTCCTGCGGGACTGGCGCACGCCGTCCAGGTAGCGCAACCGTTCTTGCAGGATTCTCCGTTCGTGATGTACCTCGGCGACAATCTCATTGGAGCGCGCGTCACCAAATACGTCCGCGAGTTCGCCGAGTGTGATGCGGGTGCGAAGATCTTGCTCAAGCCCGTCGACAATCCGTCTTCGTTCGGGATCGCCGTGGTCGACGAACGGGGAGACGTGACCCGATTGGTCGAAAAGCCGGCCAATCCGCCATCGAACCTCGCGCTCGTTGGCGTGTACTTCTTCCGCCCAATCATCCACGATGCGATTGCCGCCATCCGGCCGTCCGATCGCGGAGAGCTGGAGATCACGGACGCGATCCAGCACCTGCTCGACACCGGTGCACAGGTACAGGCCCGAGTCATCCCGGAATGGTGGCTCGACACCGGCAAGAAGGACGACCTCTTGGCGGCAAACACCACGGTGCTGGATTCGACATGCGAGTCGAACGTCGCCGGTGACGTCGATGCCGCGAGTGTCATCCAGGGGCGTGTCGACATTGCACGCGGTTCGCGCATTCGGAACAGTCGTATTCTGGGTCCAGTCGTCATCGGTCATGATTGCGAGATCGTCGATAGCTTCGTCGGTCCATTCACGAGTGTCGGCAACGGTAGCATCATTCGGAGTTCGTCGATTCAGCACACGGTTCTGATGGACGAGTGTCATATCGAGAACATCGACCGACTCGAGGACAGTCTGATCGGGCGCTGTGGGCGGGTGCATCGGAACGGCTCTCGTGGAGCCCTCAAGCTTTCGTTGGGGGATGATTCGGAGGTGGAAGTCTGATGCGACCGACTCACATTCTCGTGACGGGAGGCGCAGGCTTTATTGGGTCGAACTTCATTCGGTGGGTACTCGAGCGCGACAGCCACGTCTGCATCACCAACCTCGATGCGCTCACGTATGCTGGGAATCTCGAGAGTCTGGCCGATGTGGAGCAGCGCTTCGGTCGCATCGGCGAGGCGCGCTATCGCTTCGTCCGCGGGGACATACGTGATTCGTCGCTCGTCGCCGGTTTGCTCACGAGTGACCGACCCCGTTCGCCGGGCGCCCCAAGGATTGCGGGATGCGTGGACGCGGTCGTCCACTTTGCTGCAGAGTCGCACGTCGACCGGTCGATCCTGGGTCCCGCGACGTTCGTTGAAACCAATGTCCACGGCACCTTGATCCTCATCGAGGCATGCCGCTCGGAGCTAGAGCACCGTCCCAGGGACTTCCGCTTCCTTCACGTGAGCACAGATGAAGTGTACGGTTCGCTGGGTCCGGACGACCCGGCGTTCACCGAACGTACGCCGCTGGCTCCAAACAGTCCCTATTCGGCCAGTAAGGCCGGGTCCGACTTTCTGGTGCGATCGTACGGGGAGACGTTTGGACTTCCAGCGATCATAACGCGCTGTTCCAACAATTATGGGCCGTATCAGTTTCCCGAAAAGCTGATTCCGCTGATGATCACCCGGGCGTTGCAGAACGAGTCACTGCCGGTGTATGGTGACGGAAGAAACGTGCGGGATTGGCTACACGTGTTTGACCATGCCGAGGCCTTGTGGACGGTTCTCACGAAGGGACTTCCCGGCGCTGTCTACAACATCGGTGGCGAGGCGGAAGTGACCAATATCGAGCTGGTGCGTCGTCTGTTGCGGCTGGTCTCGAAGCCGGAGTCCTTGATCGAATACGTTGCAGATCGCCCGGGTCATGACCGGCGCTACGCAATGGATATCTCGAAGATCCGCCGAGAGCTTGGCTGGTCACCGCGGCACGCTCTCGAGGATGGATTGTCAGCAACGGTGCGATGGTACGTAGATCATCGGAAGTGGTGGGAGCGGGTCGTGACGGAAGCATATCGCGCGGCCTCAGAGATGTACCTCCTCGCGTCCTAGGGCGATGCGCGTTCTTTTGCTTGGTGCGAACGGTATGCTGGCGAGGGACCTTGCAGCACGGGCGCCGGACCACATCGAATTGATTGCGTGCGACAAACGTCAGCTCGATGTCACGGACGAAGCGGGGCTGCATCGAGCAATGACCCGCCAACCGCTCGATGTGGTGCTCAACGCGGCTGCTTACACCAACGTTGATGGAGCCGAGACGGCGCCGGATCGGGCGTTTGCCGTCAACGCGCGAGCGGTAGGAGTGATCGGCGCCATGGCGAGCCAGATCGATGCGGCGGTTGTGCATTACAGCACCGACTACGTGTTCGACGGCGAGGCGTCGGCGGCGTACTCGGAGTCCGACTCGCCGTCGCCGCTGGGGGTCTATGGCGAATCAAAGCTGCTCGGGGAGGACCGGCTCGCCGAGTCCGGCGCCTGTTATCTCATCGTCAGAACCCAGTGGCTGTTCGGTTTCGGCGGGCGCTCGTTCCCTCGAGTCATGTTGGAGCGAGCGTTGCAGGAGGCGCCGACGCGCGTCGTGAACGATCAGGTCGGTAAGCCGACCTACACGGTCGACCTGGCAGACGCAACGTGGGCAATATTGCAGTCCGCGCGAGACCTGTTGTCGTTTATTCAGGCGGTCAAGCAGTCTACCGGACGCACAAACGTGAAGGGAGCGACACTCCACGTTGCCAATCGCGGGACCGCAACCTGGTATGAACTCGCTCGCCGCATCTTTGAACGTTGTGGCGCTCCGGAACTGCTAGCTCCCTGCACCAGCGAGGAGTATCCTACTGCCGCCCAACGCCCCAAGCGGTCGGTTTTGGACACGAGTATCTATGAAGCGCTTTCGGGCGCCCGGTTACCGCCGTGGGAGGATGCGGTGGACCGGTTCTTTGCGGAATTGGTCGCGAGTCAGGCCACCGGCCGCCGGCGCGCGGCACACGGCGCCTCACCTGAAGGAGAGCACCATGTCGACCACCCTGCAGCGAGTTGATTTTACCGCTGGAGATATCGACGGCGTCATCGTTCGCCCAGTCAAAAAACACGTCGATGACCGTGGCTGGTTGATCGAATGCTTCCGCACAGACGAGCTGGCAGCAGAGATGGTTCCGCCGATGACGTATGTGTCGTTGACACGCCCCGGCGTGGCGCGGGGTCCGCACGAGCACGAACACCAGTCCGATCACTTCGTGTTCTTTGGCCCTTCAACGTTCAAGATCTACCTGTGGGACGCGCGCGCGGATTCGGCAACGTATGGTAATAAGACGGTGCTCTACGGCGGCGAAGATGGACCGCTCGCGATCATCATCCCCCCCGGGGTGGTGCACGCGTATAAGAACGTTGGAGGGAGGGACGGCTTGGTCCTCAACGCCCCCAACCGGCTCTTTGCCGGCCACGGCAAGCGCGAGCCCGTGGATGAGATCCGCCACGAGGATCTCGACGGGTCACCCTTTCTGCTCGACTGACAATCAGATTCCTTCGCAATCGCCCGTGACCTCAGGCAGTCGCGTGGCGGCGCTCGTCAGGGTGCAGGCCCGAAGGCGTCGACGTCGAGTAGATCATGTTCGATGAGGTACTCCAGCAGTACCTCCGCCGTGATTCGATGGGCCAGCGCGGACGGATGGTTGTCAGTCGCGCTGATCGCGAGCGGAGAACCCCGGTAGCTGGGTATGCCATGCTCGCGCATGTAGGCCCTCAGTGCCGGCCGGATGTCGACCACGTGAAACCCAAGGGCGTCGGATAAACTCATCGCCTGTCGCTTGAGTGCCCCGTTTGTCTCGCTCAGGAACACGGACACCACGGCGAAGTGATGCTTGACTTGAAGTGCCTGCAGCTCTTCCAACGCCCGCTGATACGCAGGCCAGCCGACTAGATGTCGGTACCGCGGCGGCACGCGGTCAGGGTCGGTTTCAAAGCCTCGACCGGAGGCGGGTTGTGGGTGGACAGTGAGCCCCTGTGTGGCGAGTACCGCGGGGGGAGGTGGTGAGTCGCTGCCCGTCGGCGTGCGGCGAAACCGCTCTTGCACGAAGGAAGCAAGAAACGATTTGCGGAGCGTCAACACCGGTTCCTGAGCGCGAATAAAGGCCGGCAGGCCAAGATCGTTCGCGACGAAGCCAATGACCACGATTTTTGGTTCATACGCGACGCCCTTTTCCACGAGCGTCGCCAGCTCCATGACGGTGTTGTACCCTGGGACCGCCGTATTGATGATTTCCCACCGGGTGTCGGGAAACGCGTGCCCCAGCTTCTGACCCAACAGGCTCAGGTACTCCTCGCCGTCCGCCACCCCCCACCCGAACATGAATGAGTTGCCCAACCCGAGGATGCGGAACCCCGCCGACGAGTCGGCGACGACCAGGGGTCCACGGAATCCCTGCTTGTTGGTCGTCACCCTGCGGTTTTGGAACGAGACGACGAGATTTGGCTTGAGTTCGTACACGATGGCCGGGTTGCGGGACGGTCGAATGAGATGCCCCAGCCAAATCGTGCCACTCGACGGGATGGCGACACCCGCCGAGTCCCCCTCAAAAGCCCGGTCAAATGTCTTTTCATTCTCCGCCCAAAGCTTCACCCTGAAGCCGACCTCCACAGCCAATAGGGCCAGCACGGTCGCGGTAATTGCGAGAAGCAGCTCAGACCGCCGCCCGCGCCTCATGGGAGAGCGCCCGTTGAACACGCGATGTCGTCCAGGTTACGACCGCAGGGCCGACGTGAGGGCGGTCGCGGCGTCGACGTGCATCTCCGGCGACGGGTAGTAGTTGTTCATGCTTCGCAGTCGGTCGGGGCGGTCCGGGAATCGGTCCTTCGGGAACACGACTTCCGGTTCCCCGGTCTTCAGGTTGAACAGCGGCTGCGGCAGACCACGGTTCGTCTTGACCTCCACGTATTGATCGGCGTGAAGAGCGACGGTGTTGACCATGGTGGTGGTGACCAACTGTGGGAACTCGCCAAAGAGCCCGGCCACCGAATCGTAGCAGATCTCATAATCCGGGCTTCGAGTCGAAAACCAGAGCAGCGTCGTGGGGCACGTGATCGCTTGAAGCAGCGCGGTCATTTGCTCGACCCAATTCCGTTGGGTTTCCTCGACGACTTCTCGCACTCGCTGAAGATCATATGCTCGTAGCAAGCGTTGATAGGCCTCTTGCGCGAGCATCCGCTTACCGGGTTCGTCCCTGAAGGTGGCCTTCCCCCCTTTGCCGTTAATCTCCAAGAGGGAGTTTGAGACTGATCGGCCCGACGTCACCTGTATGACGCATGCCTTGGCTCCGTTCATGAAGTCGACGAGCTGTCGATGCTTCAGGAAATACGTGGGGCCGGCGCCGGCAAAGCCCAGGTTGAACACTGGTACGCCAAGCGTCTCCCCTACGAGCGCTGGATACGGCGTCGGGACGAACCGGCCAAACGTCTGTGCTGCGCCCGCGCACGCGAGGTACTCGCGATCTCCGGCATCCAATGGCTTGGGCCC
>JBFHWR010000249.1:0-5972 GCA_041599395.1 Gemmatimonadales bacterium
GCAGCGTGAGGAGCAACTCGATCGGGACCGGTTCGGTCTGGCCGTCCCACTCGCGGGTTCCAACCGCCAACCACTTGCCGGGCTTGGCCTCTGGGTCGCCATGTCCCCAGGGCAAGCACACGGCGTCCGGCATGCGCGATCCTCGATTCACGCGAGCTACGTTCATTGCTGGATCCCGAGGACACTCCCTATAGGCCGCGGGCCTCGTCGAATCCGAGGCTGACGACGCGCTCCGCCTGACCCACGCCGACATGGACCGATGATCGTATTGCACCCGCAAGTCGAAGGTTTCGAACGCCGCTCGAGCCGAGTCTCCGCGCTCGCTGCGGAAACGGTGCCGGCCGAACCAGCCCGCCCCGTTACGCCCCTCAAAGACAAAGTCCCGCCGCCACGTTGGCACGTCGCTCCCCGGCGCTTGGCGTCGCACCAAGAACCGTTTGTGGACGAGCGTCGAGTACATGCGAACACTGGCGGAATGGGGCCCGCCGAGAATCAGATCGACGACCGCACCCGCATCCGCGGTGTCGGGAGGCCAGATCAGGTCGCCGATTCCCGAGAGGTAGAGGCCGATGACTTCGACCACGACGGGACTGGTTCCACGTTCAATAACCAGGGGGTAGGAAGCGGAATCGGTACCTCTCCATGGCACGGTGTTGGTCGTCCGTAGGCTCCCACGACCAAACTCGATTCTGATACGCCCGGTCGTGTCCAGACTGGTGACGAGCGGTGGCAGCGGCTCCTCCGTGGGCCGGTCGCTGTCGCGCGTCCCGCAGGCAAGCATCGTTGCCACGACGGCAGCGACGGTCGACGTGCGCTGGAGGAAGCTGCGCCTCAGCCGCCGGTTCACGCGGCCTCGCGGCGCCGTTCTTCGGCAACCCGTCTCGCGAGCGGGTATACCCGAAGAGCACGGCAACAGGCCCACCACATCGAAAAAAGCACCGGGACGGGCAGGGGATCGCGCCCCACCGCGCGACGGATCAACCGGATGCTTGGCTTCATCACGCGCCACGCGAGAAAGCACGTGGCGGACAAAAACGGCCCGCCACGCGACTGCGACACGACTTTGGTGAGCCATGCGACGAGCGCGCGCTGGTGCCCCACGATTTGTTCGTACGTTGCCGACAGTTCACGACGATGCTCGTGCAGCGCAAGGGCAGTCGGTTCGTACAGGGCCTCGTGACCCGCACACAACACGCGCCACAACATGTCATGGTCACCCCCTCCAGGGAGGAACGCGCCCATGTCGAGCGCGTCGTCGAATCCGCCAAGCGCGAGCGCGAGGTCTCGCCGCACGGCAAAATTGCACCCGGACCCAACGCTGACCGCCCACGCGATCAGCGGGGCGCGCACGCCGTGCAGCCGGAGGTTGGTTGCACCGGGCAGCCGAATGGACTGAAGACCGCGCGAGAATCCGCCGTTTGCCTCGAAGGCACGCTCGCCAGGTGACCGGGTCGAAAACGGCTCCACCCTTCCGGTGCAGACGCCGACATTCGGGTTCTCGTCGAACACGCTGAGCACGGTGGCTCCCCAGTGAGGATCCGCCACGGCGTCATCATCGAGGAACGCGACGACGTCGCCTCTCGCTTCGTGCAGCGCCCGGTTGCGAGCGACATTCAGGCCGGCCACGGGTTCCACGACATACCGCACTGCGGGGAAGTCGGTCGACACCGCATCGTGCGTCGCCCCTCCCGAGGGCGCATTGTCGATAACGAGAATCTCCATGTCCGTCAGGGACTGCCGGGTGAGCGAGCGCAGCGCGCGGACCAGTTCATCGGGGCGGTTCCGAGTGCAAATGGCCACGCTCAGGGTGAGCGGCGCGGCGGCGGTCACCTCACGCCCCGAACGGGGAGAGCGCGGTTCCCGCTCGCAATTCGTGTTTTTGGAAGACGCTGCACGGTTATGCCGCATGCATTCTCCGGTTTTCGCCGCCGCCACCTCCTTCAAGGAGCGCGAAGCGTTCATAAACCCAGCCCGCGTCGAGCGGCCGGCGTCGCCCCGACCGGCGGTCACGCAGGCGCGCCGAATATGGCGAGTCGTGACGCGGCGATACGTGAGATACCGCACGAACCCAGGTCCGTAGCCGTGCATGTGGGGCGTCGATGGACTACTTTTCGACAGCGGGGAATTCCCCTCTCACCCGGACCCTCGTCCCGATGCCTGATCTCGCCGTGCGAGACCACGGGACGGGACTGCTTCGTTGACTGTCAGGAGGAAAAGAGGATGGCGAATCCGATATCCACGGCCCGGTTTGTTGAGGAGCTGGAGAAGCTCAAGCAGGAGATGGACGCGGGAAGTCTGGAACACGGGGAGTACGACCAGCGGCTCTCGCGGATGATTCACGAGCTGCGCGAACGGGGCCTGGAAGCCGACCGAAGCGGCATTGCCGCAGCCATCGACCAGGCGCTAGCCGCCGGCACCATAACGCCTGCGGTGAAAACGCACTTACAGAAACGGCTCGGGCTTACGTAACGACGGACGCCGACCAGAAGACGGGATCACCCACGGCGATCTCGCCGTCATCCAACACCTCCCCAAACGCTCCACCCCCCCACTGGGGGTGGAGTGCGTCCTTCAGACCAAAACCGGCCTCGTCCATGCGTTCACAGGGCTTCGTTTCGCCCAGTACACGAATGCGGCACTCCCCGACGTGAAGCACTTGCCCGCGGCTATCGGCGAGACGAACGCCCGACACCATGAGATTGGCGCGACGGACCGACGGTGGGGGCGTCGGATCAAGCCCGGCGACTCTCGCGTCCCACTCCTGCCGGTCGATGATCGTCACCTGCCGTTGCCTGCCTTGGTCCGCGTTTCCCACTAACCCCAGTCCGGCCTTCACGGCGGCGCGCTCAACCGAGTCCATCGGACCGCGGCGCGCCCGTTTGATCCAGATCGCCTCCAACCTTCCCGCCTCGTGCTTCACACCACGATCCTCCGATCAGCGTTTGTCCGCTCAACGTCGTGTTCATCGGCGGCCGTCATCCGCGGCCCTCCGACCCGGGTCAATCGGCCCAGTTTCCGCGTCTGTCCGCAGCCCTCACATCACCGGACGGGCCTTTGGTTCGAGCTTCATCGACCAGAGGCCGCTCGAGATGTCCGAGAAAAAGATGTGACCCTTGTACGGCATGACGCTCCAGGCAGCGGGCGCGTTGGGGATCCATCCAATCGGATCGAACGCCTTGAACACGGCAATCTCTCGGCCCTGCGTGTAGAGGTTCCCCATCAACTCGCCAGAGACGTCGACCAAGCGCATGCCGCCTTCATAGTAGGCTTGATAGAGAATGTCGCTTTCCACCCAGATGTTGTGTGTGCCGTACTCCGACACCTCGTAGCGCGCCACCATCTGCGGGTGTTCCGGGTCCGTGAAGTCGACGATCTGGATGTACCCTGACGTCGCACGCGGGTAGCCGCCGCGCCCCGTCTCGGGGTCGTAGGGCTGGCGGTGATCGGGTCCGGAGCCCTCCCACGCCAACCCACGGCGGCTGACGATCTCGTCTCCCACGAACAAGTAGAACCGCCCGCTCGATTCCTGATAGTAGGGAAAGACGGCGTGCGTCGCTCCAGTGGGCAGGGGAAAGACCGTCACCAACACCGGGCGTTCGATGGTCCCGCCCCACCGACCGTTGCCGACGTCCACCGCGACAACCCCAGTGGACCATTCAGCCGAGTACGCAATCCCGTCGTGCACCCAGACGTCGTGAACGCGACTGTCGGGGTGGTTGTATTCACTGACGTACGTCGGGTTGTAGATGTCACGCATGTCCAGGATGACGTATTTGTCTCCATCGGAGAGCGCAAACAAGTAGTCGTTTGTCGCAAACACGTTGTGTACGCCACCGGTCAAGCCGTCGTCGTAGGTCGCCGCGACGGTGGGATGCGCGGGGTTGGCCAGGTCGAGAATGACGACCCCGTTGCGGCGGTTCGATGCGCCTTCCCGGCTGATCACCCCATAGCGAGCATCGGGTGACACTTTGACGTCATTGACCGAACGAGCATCCACCTGGATCGAATCGATCTTGACGATGTTGGCCGGGTCGGTGACGTCCCAGACAAAGGCGTGGCTCTGCGCCTGACGCGCACCGGTCAACGCATAGTCGCGACCGTCGCGGCCCTCGAAGATCCAGAAGTCGCTCGTGTAGTGCGTGTCCTGCCTTCCGTGGCCAACGGTGGTCAGGCGTTGGACCACATCGCGCACCACGACGTTGAAGCTCTTGCGGGCACTTAAGGTGCCCGCCGTCGCAAGGACCGTGTACACGCCCGGCACATCGGCAACGAGCTTCCCGTTGGCGAGCTGCCCCGGAGCGCTGGGCGCAATGATGCCGTCCGCGGGCACGAACGCATGTGTCCACGTGATTGCAACATCGGGGAGTACGTGGCCGTCAGCTGCGCGCGCGACTGCCGTGAAGTTCTGCACGTCGCCGGTCCGGACCTCATCCACGCCACCTTCAATGGTCAGTTCGACTGCGGGAAGGGGGACAATCTCGTAGTTCACCTGCGCCGTGACACCATCAAAGGCGGCAGACAACGTCACCGAGCCGGTACGGTTCGCCGTGACGTTACCGAACTGGTCGACGTTCGCGGTAACCGCATCCGACGTGGCCCACTTGATCGCCGGTTCAGGGCGGTGCGTCCCGTCGGCGTGAAGGGCGCGCGCGATGTGACGCAGGGTCGTGCCGAGGTAGAGTCGGCCGGGCGCGGCCTCGATGCTAATCCGCTCCACGGGAGGCCAGGTGACTGTTACCGGTACTCGCAGCGTGAGCGGCGTGCGGCCTCCCTCGCGCGGGGCCAGCGTGATGGCCACGATTTCGTAGCTACCTGCGTTCAGGCCTTTCACGAAACCGTTCGCGATGCGAACGGCCTTCCGGTCGACCACCACGCGGACCGGAATGTCGAGGGTTTCTCCGCGGGCATCCAGCACGGCAACGGTGAAGGGAACCGAATCGCCGGCCTGGACGGACACGACGTTGGGACGCGCCACGAGCCGAGCGGGCTGGAGCTGCGGACCTCTCTCCTGTGCGGGGGCTGGCCCAACAAGAACGAAGTAAAGCGGCACGACGAGGAGGGTGAGCGACGAAATCCGGGACATCGTGATGCTCCTGAGTCGAAAGAGCAGACCGGCCGATCTGCGACCGGGCCAATATGGCTAAGAACATACGTCTTTGATGCGATCGATTCACTCAAATAGCGCGCGTGCGGTCTCGTACTCTTCCCTCGAGCGCGCTCCCACGTGTTCGCCCACAGTCGTTGCCGACCGACGGCTGTGCCCCTGAGGTCGGGCGACGGGCTGGTTAAACTGTTGCTAGAGGTGACCGAGTACAAGCACAAGTGACATAGTAAGTTAACTGACGAACAAGCCACAAAAGACCCCATGCGGCGTCATGGTGCCGATACATGGGTGAGGTAACCGGCCCGTTCGCCGGTCTCTTCGCGGGCCCGTGCAATCGTCCCCAATCGAGCTGGCTGATCGTACGCCACCTCACACCCGGCTCACAACTTGCATCCCATCCACGATGACCGTGGAGTTAAGGATGCGACAGGGAGACTTTGTGAGGTTTCCAACACCGGCTACGCACAAGTTCGGTGATGTGGCGAGCGCGCATCACCTGCGCATCCCCACATCATTGCGTGTGAGTTTAAGCTGAGGTCCACCTTCTCACAGGCGCTGCGATGAGCGGTACAGCAAGTCTAGCAAGCTTCGAGCGCGCTGGCCTCTGGCTCCAGTCCGTTTCGCGGAATCGCCAACTTCTGCGTAGCCTCATCGTGCGCAATTTGCGCGTGAAGTACCAGAGATCGGTGCTCGGATTTGTGTGGACGCTGCTGAGTCCGATGTTCATGGTCGGGGTGCTCGCTCTGGTATTCAGTCAAGTCTTTCGGATTGGCATGCCCCATTACTGGGCGTTCCTCGTGAGCGGCTATTTCGTGTGGAGTTTTACGGTGCACACGCTCAGCAGCGGGACTTACATCCTGTGTGAGCA
>JBFHWR010000250.1:0-5936 GCA_041599395.1 Gemmatimonadales bacterium
GGGAACGCTCACAAGCTTCGCCTGACCTCCCGAGATTCCCCCATTCCCCGTGAGGACGACCGGATCTTCACCTAAGAACCGCCCCGTCTAGTGGTTCCTATCATACTTGTTCCGACGACTCATACTTGCCCCACCACGTTTCCGGCCGCATCGACGTGCGCCGCGTACACCTCGGAATCCACCACCAGCGCATGCGGCCGGTCCATCCCCGGATAGTACGAATACTCTGTGCGTGGTGCTGCCTGGTGTTCCCGTCCGGTACCAGGAACGTCGACCAGCGCGATCGTACTCGTAGACGTGGGTCGTCGGGGTGGAACTCCTAAGCTCCGAAATCCTCTATTGCAGCGTCTCGATCAAAGGAAGCAAGGTATCCAGTCGCACGGCGTCGAAGAAGTTCACGGTCCGGTGAATGTGTCCAATGACGCCTTTGCGGTCAATCACGACCGTTCCGCATTCCTGGATCCCCCCGGCGCGTAGGCGGAAGCCAAACAACCGGTACACCGTGCGATTGGTGTCTGCAATGACCGGAAACGGGAGGCGAAGCTTGGCTCGGATGTGATCCCCGGTTTTCGCGTCGCCGGGACCAAACGCGACGACCTGCGCGCCGAGTGACGCCAGCACCTCGTTCGTTCGTCTCAACTGGACGGCGGCTCGGCGGCACGGCACTCACCAGAACGCCCGCATAAAGAACAGCACGAGATGTGCATCTCCCAACAGCGCCGAGAACGGCAACGCCGTCCCGCTCGCATTCCACGTGTCGTGCGACTGCCCGACGCGAACTGTCCCGCCACCAGCAGTATACGTCTTATTCATCTGACCACCCGCCGCGCCGGCCCGACAGCGTGGTGCGGCCCGATTCAGGGTACACCAACGAATTGACCCGACACCATAGGGGGTACGTAGCACACCGGCCGAATGGGGCCGCCCCGAGCATCGGGGTCTGCTCAGGGGGCGTCGTCGACCGTGTAATCGAAATAGAGATCGGTCTCTTCGATTCTCCTCTTGAACTTTCTCCACTCCGCAGTGGGCAGCAGACTCGTCTCGGGTTTCTCGATTTCGTCCACATCGGAGAGAAACACGCGTCCGCGTGCTTTGCTGTAAATCGCGTCGTAAATCGCGTCCAGCGGATGCTGCCACGCATGATGTTTCACATCCTTCGCCCAATATTCGTTCGCGGGGATCATGGCGACGAATTCCCGATTGAATTCACCCTGCGCCATCTTCTGCAAACCGCCCTCGTTGAGCGTCGCGTTGTGACTGCCATGATGCCCCACTTTGTACAGCACGGTCCGCGACAGGAGATCATCGGCATCGATTTCCTCTCCCCGGTCCAGCCCGTTGGCCGCGGTCCACTTTGCATCGTCCCATGACACCCAGTTGCCGCGTTGCGCATCTCCGACAAAGAGCAGCACCTTGCCTGACGCGACCAACTCGATGGCCAATACGAGACTCGTGTTATTGACGTAACTGTTCATACGCAACGCGAATTGCTCGGTGGCGCGCAGCCAGTCATGATCGATGTGCCGCCAGGACGTATCGGGATCGTCTGGGTTGCCGTAATACGTGTCAAAAAAGTCTTGGTACTCCGTGGCCAGAATGCGATCGGGGTCGACTCGATAGGCAGTGGCGAATGGTTGGTTGGCCTCCGCCTCGGCCTGTTCTTCGCGGGAGCCAAACGCCGCAGTTCGCCCACCGTCGGCTGCATGGGTGCGCGACGCGGCCAGCAGGGCGCGTTCCGCTCCTTGCACAGACGCCAGATGAAACTCCTCGCCCTTTCGAGGATCCATGTCTTTCAGCAACTTCTCGTTTTCGGGGGGCCCCAACACAAACAAGCGCACACCCGAGACGCCGGCGAGCGTCAGCGGCCGGGAATGTGGTCGGAGGTACCGCGTGCCCCGGTTGGCCGCCGCCCGATCCCGCAACAATTTGATCGCCTTCTTGTTGGTAATCCCTTTGATCTTTCGCGAGACATCCGCGCCGAACGGTAACTCACCATCCTCCGTTTCGAAGCCGATCAAATCCTCGATGTCCTCTTTCAGGCGGAGGTCCTCGGGCTGCGCCGCCGCTTGGAGTTGTTGCCCGGCGGCCACGAGCCCAATGAGGGTGTCATTGTACCGCTTCCGCAGACGGTTGGCGAGCGCATGGTTGGGGTCCTCGGTCCAGGCCAGCCACAACTCGTCGATGGTTATCCTGCGGAAGATCTTCTTGCAGCGCAGGAAGCCGGACACATGATCTTCGTGTTCGTGGGTGACGACCACGACATCCAGGTGGCCCCCGGTCGCATCGCGGATGTCAGCCGCCACCTCCTCGATGTCGGAATGTATTTCCGAACCCTTCTTGAGACCACAATCGATCAACATATAACACGGCTGCCCCGTGTCCTGCCTGAACGCGAGGAGGAAGCAGTCGCCGTGCCCCTGCCTGTACATGCGCACGGTGACACCGGATTGTGGCGGTTCCATGAGTGGCACGTGAGTTCTCCCTCTCCTGTAATGCGCGTCGTTCAACGACGGTGGAGCATTGCCAAGTCCTCATCATCGGGATCACTGAAAGGCGGTCTCGCATGAAACGCATTGGCTGCACTCCCGCCTTCACCGGTGAGAAACGCTCGGACGCGTTCGAGTTCCACATTGTCAGCGACCGTTCCCCGGTTCGCGATTGCATAGCGTATCTGACACGTTGATGTATCGATGATAAAAGTGCACCCTCGGCGAAATCGAAAGTCGCCCCGCTCCTTACGGTCCAACGTCCCGCGGCCGCGATCGACCGTCTTCTGCTGATCCGGATCCAGATAGCCGCGGCGTCGCTGGCACACCTCGACGACCAAGTCGGTTGTCATCTCCCCGCGCGACCCGCGGCGCTGCGCGGTTCGAATCGAGTGGATCTCCACCGACGGCGTCCTTCGGTCCCACCCGCGGTAGACCGTTCGCGGCGCCTTTGGATCGAGTGTCAAGCCGAACATCTCCAGTTTTTCGCGGACCGGCCCCTTGGTCAACCAGCGGTGAAACACTTTCGAATTCCATTTCATTTCGTGCCAAACGGCCTCGCGATCAGCCCGCAAATCCCAGTTGAGCTGGATGCGCGATCCGGCCTTGACCGCTTCTTTGCTGAAGTCTTCGAGGCTCACCGCCTGCTTCTTTCCTCGCGCCGCTTTCCGTCGCGATCCAGCAGTCGTGGCCGATAATCCTTTGAACAATTCTGTCGTCCATTCCTGCAGCCGCCGAATCATTCGTGCGTCACGGTATAGTTGCCGTCCCGCCGCCCGATTCGCCACGCCACCCGACACTTGATCCAACCGCGGATACTGGAGCGAATTCACGGACAGACTGCGAATCGAATCAGGATAGATTCCCCACTGGCGGAAGGCATCGACGAACGCAGTCCGATAATTGTATTCGTCCTCCGGGTGGATGTCGAAATCAGCCGTGATGATGGCACGCAGATAGTCGCCGAACGTCACATCAACCGGCGCAACGTAGTCGAGCGCCCTGATGCACATTCGTAACACGCCGTCGGCAGCGTTCGCTGCCTCCCGGGCCAGCCGGGTCACGAGATCGGGGTGAATGTCCCCCTCGGGAAGAATCCCAGTCCCCTCGCTCGCGATGCGAAACAGGTCGGCACTGCGCGAGCGGTAGATGGCCAAGAACGCATCGAATACCGCGGCGACGAGTATCGCACCACGTTCATGCGGTTCACTCAAGTCATCCAGCGCTGACGGATCCGGTGTGCGTCGCTCCCATTCCCCCGTGGTCGGATTCGTCCTGCCGATCGCGTCGCGGAGCGCGCCGCGGCGGCCAAGGGCCAGACCGAATTGTTGCGCCACTTGACCAAGCAAATTCTGCTGCAGGAGATCTCCGCCGGTCCGTGCAATTTGGTGTTTCAGGACGGCGGCGTGCGAGAATCGCTGAAACAGGGCGACGATGTCTGCAAACGCTTCGTGGAGCGCATACACGTCATGATTGGTCGATTCGGTAAACCGCGGATGCAGACCGTCGAGCAGCGCATGGGTGGTCTCATGGGCGATAATGTCGTGAGACAGGCAGGTGAAGACCATCCCGCCGGGATATTGCGATCGATCGCCGCCCCGGGACGGAAAGTAG
Source organism: Gemmatimonadales bacterium (assembly GCA_041599395.1). Classification (GTDB taxonomy): domain Bacteria; phylum Gemmatimonadota; class Gemmatimonadetes; order Gemmatimonadales; family GWC2-71-9; genus JBFHWR01. Next base: position 4,101 of record JBFHWR010000250.1, read on the forward strand.
CCGAACAAGAGCGCCTTTTTCCGCGGGCTGTAATAGGCGTTCGCTTCCCGCAGCGCATGCGGATATATTCGCAGACGCGGAACAAATTCGGATTGCCTCACCCGTCCCGACGTATCCCGGATCAAGCGGGGCGCCCACAGCGCGACACGCCCGAGCGAACGCTCGAAATGATCGATCGTCGTCATCGCGACCGCGTACACCATCTGCTGGTGGAACTGCGGATTCCCCTCTGACGGTGGGAGCCCATCCTGGGCCAGGAGATAGGCGTCGTTCAAATCGACCGGCGCGTAGTACACGCCGCTTGCCGGATCGACGTCCACGACCTCCAGGTACTCACCGACAGGCCCTCGGTCGAGCAGGGTTTCTCCCGTTGCCCGATCGGTTTCCCAAATCACGTCGAGAGTCAGCTCATTGATATCTGCCGTGGCGAGCTCGAGCTCGATGCTCGGGTCGAAGGCAAACACGCGCAGTCGCCGGTGCGTCGGCCGGAACTCGGCAAGCCCGCTTACGGCTCTTGTTTCCATTGAAAGGGGCTCCAAGAGACATGCGCTCGAGGCGCGGTTGACAGGTCACGTTCACGAGTCGGTGCACCGGCGAAGATAGCCCCACCTCGAGAGTCGGACCATCGGACCACTCCTGATTTCGGACTTCACAAATGCTGAGTTGACAGGAGCCCAACGCTGAGGAATCCTATCGCGTTCCCCGCATCGCATCCCTGAGCGCCCTGAATTCCGTGCCCTCGCGCCAGTTGGGAAACGTGGTCTCGTGGGCGAGCCGATACCCAATCCGAAAGACGAGTCGCAGATCGTCGATGGCGCCACTGAGATCCCAGTTGGGGTCGTATTCATCCGCAGGCTTGTGGTACCGCTCGGCGCGGTACTCGGCTTCCTGCTGCCGGCTCCACTCTTCACCATGTATCACGTGGTCGATGCCCGCGTCGGGATAGAGCGCCGGAACGCCGATCTTGGCGAAGTTGAAATGATCCGACCTATAGTAGTATCCCGCCTGGGGCTGCGGGTCCGGCCGCACGCGGCGGCCCTGCTGCGCCGCCGCCCAGATGATGTACTCGTCCAGCTCGGAGTTGCCATAGCCCACGACGCTGATGTCGTGCATCCGGCCGCGTACGTTCAACACATCGAGATTGATGGCCGCGACCGTCTGCGCCGGAGGAAACACCGGATTCGCCGCATAGTGCGCCGAGCCGAGCAGACCCTGTTCCTCCGCGGTCACGGCAAGGAACACGAGCGATCGCGCGGGCCGCGGGTCCAGCGAAGCGAACGCCTCCGCCAGTTCCAGCAAACCGGCCGTTCCGGACGCGTTGTCCTCCGCGCCGTTGAAGATCTGGTCGCCTTCGCGCGTCGGGTCCGTTCCGAAGTGATCCCAGTGCGCCATGTAAAATACGTATTCATCGGGACGCTCGGCGCCGGGAAGCACAGCGATGACGTTGTTGGAGATCGACCGCTCGACCGCATTGTCGAGCCGGAGCGACGCGGTTGCATTCAGCTCGACCGGAGTAAACCCCCGCGTCGCCGCTTGCGCCTTGAGCGCATCGAAATCCAACCCTGTAGCGCTGAAGATGGTTCGCGCCGCGTCAACCGTGACCCAGCCTTCGATCGCGACGCGAGACATATTGTCGTCTTCAGCCACCAGACCGAATTGTGGACCGGACCAACTTCCCGACACGACCTCCCACGGATACGACGCCGGCTCCGTCTCATGCACGATCAGCGCCCCGGCCGCTCCCTGGCGCGCCGCCTCCTCGAACTTGTAGGTCCAGCGGCCGTAATACGTCATCGCGTTGCCGTTGAACAACTCAGGATCCTGCGTGGCGAACCC
>JBFHWR010000251.1:0-5922 GCA_041599395.1 Gemmatimonadales bacterium
ACGCGTACGAGCTGTACCTGAAGGGTCGATACTTCCTCAACCAGCGGCTCGAGGGGATGTGGAAGGCGATGGAGTATCACCGTCGCGCCCTCGAGAAGGACCCCGCGTTTGCCCTGGCCCACGCGGGGGTAGCCGAGGCTCACTTTCTCCTGACGCTGTATGCGGCCGTCCCACCGCGGGAAGGCGTACCGCAGGCCCGGGACGCCGCCCGACGCGCACTCGCGCTCGACCCGACGCTCGCCGAGCCCTACACCGTTCTCGCGAACGCGAGTCTGTGGTACGACTGGAATCCTGAGGAGACCCTCCAACAGCTGAACCGGGCAGTCGAGCTCAAGCCGAGTGATCCGCTTGCCCAGTCGTGTTACGGCTACTACTTCGGAGCGCTCGGGCTTTTCGAGCAGGCAATCGCCCGCGTACAAGCGGCAGTGGAACTCGACCCGCTCTCGATGTGGGCTCAGAGTAACTTGGCAGTCACGTGCTACCTCGCCCGGCGGTTCGACGAGGCAATCGTTCATTGTCGCGCGATTATCGAGCTCTCGCCTGGTTATAGTGAGGCCCACCGCTGGATGGCGCTCGCCCAGCTTCAGAAGAAGCAGGTTGAAGAAGCATTTGAGGCGATTCAGACCGCGGTGGCACTTTCGAATCGTCATTTCTGGCCGCTTGCGAACCTTGGCGGCATGTTGGGCCGCGTGGGACGTGAGTCGGAGGCCCGCGCTATCCTGGCCGAGCTGGAGCAGAGAGCGAGGGGTGAGTATGTGCCGCCGTTCGCGATCGCCACGGTGCACTACGGGCTGAGTGATCTTGACGCCACCTTCAAGTGGCTCGACCGGTCGCTCGACGAGCGGGACTTTTGGCTGCTGATGCTCCCTCACGATCCGGGATTTCACTATTTGCGACAGGATCCTCGCTTCAAGCGCATCGTCGAGTGCGTCGGCGTGAGTTGATCACCCATCGGGCGGACAGACGGACAGACGGAGGCGGACAGACGGACGGGCGGACAGACTTCACGCTGCCACACTCGGCGTCGTCTACGGGTACATGTATATAAAACATGTATAACATGTTATATATACATGTATGGCTAATCGCGCCCGAGAGCCCGTTCAGGTCTATCTCGACCGTCCTGACCGCGACCTTCTGGAAGAGCTCGCGCGGAAGACGGGCCTGTCCCGCGCCGAGCTGTTGCGCCGCGGCCTCCGTCAGCTCGCCCACCGGTTGCTTGAAACCCAGGCGCCGGGATGGTCGCTCGACACCCTGACCGGCGCCCTCGGCGACGATCCAGCGCTGCCCTCAGACCTCGCCGCGCGCCACGATGAGTATCTCTACGGAAAGACTGGCAGGCCCCGTAAAAAACGACGGAAATGAGCGCACGCGCATTCGTCGACACGAGCGCGTTGCTCGCGCTGGCAAATCCGCGCGATCAATACCATCGCGTGGCTGTGCCGGCTGCGCGGGACCACCTCGAATCCGGCGGCCGGTTTGTGGGATCGACACTCGTGCTCGCCGAGCTGCACGGCCACCTGCTCCATCGACGTGGCGCGCCCACTGCGCGGCGCGTGCTGGCAGCGTTATTGGACGATCCCGCGTACGCGTGGGAAGAAGTATCGGCGGAACTGGTGAGCGCCGCAGTGAGCAGGTGGCTCGAGCGCTTCGCCGACCAGCACTTCTCGCTGACCGACGCGGTGAGCTTCGAGCTCATGCGCACTCGGCGCATCTCAACGGCGTTTGCGTTCGACGACGACTTCGTGACGGCGGGGTACGCGCTTCTAGACTGAGCACCAGACAACAAGAGACGGCTAGATATGGACGCTAGACAAAGGGTCGTCAATGACTCCGCTCACGCGCCCTCTCCCTGCGCAATTTTCAGCGACTCATTGCGGGCCGTGGGCTCTCCGCAACGTGGCAGCGGGTAAAGAAGTTGTAGACAAACCATCAACTAAGAAAGTTGACATGTCTAAGAGGACTACTGAAACGCCCTTGACTTCCATCCGACTCGTTCGGCTGTTGGCATGCGTCGTCTGCCTGGCCACGGTATTCGCCCCGCTGAGCTTGGCCCAGAATGAAGCCACCGATGAACGGAGGCCTACCCTCGCCGAGCGGCTTGGGTTCGGCGCCGATGCGAAACTCCTCATCATTCATGCAGACGACATCGGAGTCGCGCACTCGGTCAACCAGGCGACGATCAAAGCGTTCAACGAACGGCTCATCAATTCCGGAAGCATCATGGTGCCCTGCCCCTGGTTCCCAGAAATAGCGGCGTACGCCCGCGACAATCCGGATCTGGACCTGGGCCTCCACCTCACGTTGACGAGCGAATGGAAACAGTATCGGTGGGGCACCGTCCTCCCAGCCACCCAAGTGCCGACGCTACTCGACTCGCTGGGCTTCATGTATGCCACGGCTGAGGACGCCGCGCGGCACATGGATCCGCGCGAAGCCGAAGCGGAGATCCGCGCACAGGTGGAGCGCGCCATCGCGTTCGGCATCCAGCCCACGCATCTCGACTCGCACATGGGCACGCTGTTTCAGACTCCCGACCTGTTCCAGGCTTATCTGCGCGTGGGACGGGACTACAGGATCCCCGTCTTCGTCCCCGGCGGCGCGATGCGCGAGCAGGCGCCGCAGTTGATGGATCTGCTCGAGCCTGAAGACATCGTGATCGACCACCTGGCGATGGCGACGCCGGAGGTGTCCGCCGGCGAGTGGGAGGCCTTCTACATGCAGGTCATCGAAAACCTACAACCCGGCGTCACCGAGATCATCTTGCATCTGGGGTATGACGACGCCGAACTCAAGGCCGTCACCATCGACCACCCTGATTTCGGCGCCGCCTGGCGTCAGCGCGACCTCGACACATTCACCAACCTCTCACTCGAGCGATCGCTCGAACGATACGACGTGCATCTCATCACGTGGCGTGAGATCGGAGCGCTGCTCCGGCAGTGAAGCGGAACCCACGCATCCGCTTGCGCGGCCCCGGTAGTTGCCGCGGCGTGTCCGAGCGCAACCGGGCGCAAATGAGGAGCTGCCGAACCCTCAATCACGCCGCGTAGCGGTCCGGCTACCTCGCCGGTTCCAGCGCGAAGCCCCATCCGCTCACGAACGCCGCAAGCGGTAGATCGGAACTCGCGTGCACCGCAGCGGCGAGCCACGTATCATCGGGTTGCCGCTCGAGCACAACGAGCTGCTTGCCCTGCTCCTGCCCGTCGAAGCCCTCAAACGTCAGCGTGTACGTGGTCGTGACCCAGGCCCAATCGCCACTTCCATGGATCTCGATGTCTGAAAACGATGCCGACAACGCGACCGGCGACCCGGTCTCGCTCGTGTCTTCGCCCCAGGCTTGGAGTGCTTGGCGGCCACGAATCGTCGGCGTGTTTTGGAACATCATGATCCCGTCTTCGGTGAAGCCATTCGCCCAGGCTTCGTTGTCCTCGGGGGACAGGTTTTGGGCGACGTCGTCCAAGTATTGCCGAATGGCATCACGGTCGGCGTCGCTGAGTTCCGCGGGCGGTGGCGGCACACACCCTAGCGCAAGGACGACGCCGGCTACGGCGGGGAGGAACGTCCGTGTCATGGTGGCTCCCAGTAGGCTGAATCGAGAAACTATCACCGGGGAACGATGGCCGTAATAGCCCCCGCCGAGCCTGTAGGTCAGGCGGGAAGGCAAACGGGCGGACGCGCGGAGATGTTAGTGTTGAAAGCCGAGCTTTTCTAACGCAACCTCGATCTCCGGCGACGACATGAACAGGTCCCAGAGCAGACCGGATCGGTGATTCTCGATCATGACGACAATCGGCCCCTGGTCGATCGCGAGGTATTTTTTCGGGTACCAGCTCTCGTGGATGCTGAACGCGTCGTAGAAACCGAATTCGCCCCAGATCCTGTCACCCAACCCGTAGTAGAAATGCTCCAAAGCCTCCATCGAGAATTCCGGGGTGTAGGGGAACGAAGATAGGGCGGCGGTCGGCGCGATCACGCCCAAGTCGAGACCGGGACCGTGTGCCGCGTAAAACTCCAGGGAATAGCTCGCCGTGAGCCCCCAGCAACTTTCACTGTACCCACGAAACCCTTTCGGATTTTCAATGGCATATTGCCGATTGATCAGCGTGTGATTGGTGTTGTGCTGCCAGTAGTCGGCGTACGGACTCTTGAGATTTCTGGGGTCGAGGCCGAGGAACGAGTAGTGTGACCAAAACAGCGGCCCTGTGGTTTCCTCGGCAAAATTGTGCCGGAGCGCGATCGTGTAGCCGTACTTCTCGCCGCCGTACACAATCTCGCCGTTTTGCGCCCAGCCCTCATGGTACACTGCGGCCGGCACACCGTGCGTGGGTGACGCCGCCGCGAGCACGTAGACAATCAGTGTTTCGTTGAACCCGTTGAACGGAAACGAGAAGCCGTGGTTGGGAGACCAATGCCAATAGAGCTGGTTCTCACCGCCGTTGGTAAACCAACCCCACTCCACGTCCCGCCACAGCGTGTCGATCTTTGCCGCCAGAGCGCGTTCCGCCGGGTTGCCGTTCGCAAAGTATTGTCTGACGGTGAGCAACCCCTGCATCAAGAATCCCGTTTCCACGATGTCCGCCCCGTCATCGCGTTCGCTGAACGGCTTGACGTTGCCCGTCTTGCCGTCGAGCCAATGGGGCCACGCGCCGTGAAACCGGTCGGCCCGCTGCAGGTACCGGCCGATGTGAACCAGGCGCTCAAACCCCTGCTGTCGTGTGATGAATCCCCGTTCGATGCCGACCAGAATGGCCATGACGCCGAAGCCGGAGCCGCCCGTGGTCACGACATCGAAATCATCCGGCACCTCACCCTCGAAATGGTACCGCTCTCTGGCCATACCTGACACGGGCTCCGCGCCGTCCCAGAAATATTTGAACGTTTGGCTCTGCACCAACGTCAGCAACGAATCCGGCGATATCCTCGCTCGCTCGGTCGTCGGCCTGTGTGGGAGGGATTGACACGCACTGCTGAACAGGAGGGCGGCAACGACTACGCGATTGTGTATCCTCATGGCAACTCCCAGTCAATCCGCAAAACGTCGCCGCCCTGGTCTCATCAGGGGATTCGAACGTAACGCGTCACTATCCCACGCACCACTCACCACTCATCACCCAACCCCTCCCAACGCCCCCATGAACCCCGTCGGGTAGCGGCTGTCGACCCCTTGCCGTCCGCGGCGACCAGCTCGGTGGCGACGGCCCACTATTGCGGACCGGGCACCGCCATAGCAATCTCAAGCGTCACCCTGAGGAAAAACCGATGGCCCTCGAAGTCCGGTTGAGCCGTGAGATGCGGCTCATCGACGTGACGATGATTGGGGTCGGCGCCATGATCGGCGCCGGCATCTTCGTTCTCACGGGCATCGCAGCGGGCGTCGCCGGGCCGGCCCTCCTCCTCGTCTTCCTGTTGAACGGGATCGTCGCCCTGTTGACCGCCATGGCGTACGCCGAACTCGGCGGTGCCATCCACGGTGCAGGCGGTGGGTACCTTTGGATCAAGCGCTCGCTGCCGGATCCCAGCGGGTTCTTGGCGGGTTGGATGGATTGGTTCGCCCACGCCGTCGCGTGCTCCCTGTACGCGCTGGGATTCGGCGCGTATTTCCACGAGGTCCTGTCGGTCGCGGGGGTTCCGGAAATCGTCCCGCCATTCGGTCGGCTGGAGTTATGGCTTGCCGTCGGCGCCTGTGCCCTCTTCTCCTACATCAACTTTCGCGGCGCCTCCGAAACCGGGAAGGCCGGGAACGTCGTCACCGTCGGGAAGGTCGCAATCATCGGGGCGTTCATCGTGGTGGGTTTGTGGGCGATGATCCGGCGACCCGACTGGCAAGGCTCCTTCACGCCGTTCATGACCAGCGGGTGGGCGGGGGTCATCGGGGCGATGGGGCTCACGTTCATCGCGTTCGAGGGATACGAGATCATA
>JBFHWR010000252.1:0-5887 GCA_041599395.1 Gemmatimonadales bacterium
GATCGTGTCCTGCTGGGCGAACCAATCACCATGACTATTCGGGTGCAGGCGGTCGGAACTCTTCCGGTGCAAATCATCGATCCCGTCCTTTCGGGTTTGGAGCTACAGGGCTCACGGGAACAGACCCACGTCTCGCTGGAGGGAAACACGACAACCCGTCTGACCGTTCGCGAGATCTCCTTGATTCCCCGACGGGTCGGACTCGCCACGATCGGATCGGTGGTGGTCCACGTCGGTGACTCCACGGTGGCAACGGATCAGATGACGTTTTCCGTCGCGGCATCCGGCGTTCCCCGTTCCAGCGGTCTTGACCCGCGTGTGATGGCGTTTCTTCAGGAGCAACGCCCCCCGGCTGAGGCTGATGACGCCGTGCTGATCGATCTTCGAGCCCTGTCCGATACACTCATGCTGGGCGACCAACTGGATGTGATTGTAACGGCATGGTTTCCGCGGGCCATTCGATCGCGGTTGCGGGCCCCGCCACAGCTCCAGCCTCCGCAAGTGGAGGGTGTCTGGGCGTATCAGCGCGACGCGCTGGGAGTACGAGCGATGAGCCGCCGCGTTGACGAAGTGTGGTATGACCTTTACGTGCATCACCAGGCTCTGTTTCCGCTCCGCTCCGGGCCGTTGCCAGTTGGGCCGGCATCGGTGAGCTACAATTTGCCGGTCTCGTTCTCGTTCCTGAGTCGCGAGCTACGACATGAAGTGCCAAGTGGAAGTCTCCTGGTGCACGTCGCGGAACAGCCCCCGACAGGCCGCCCGGCGCAATTCGAAGGAGCCGCCGGCGAGGATCTCCGCTTCAGTGTCACCGCATCGCGCAACCAACTGGCCATTGGAGATGCGAGTCTCGTTACCGTTACGCTCTCTGGGCGGGGCAACGTCGCACTTTGGCCGGAGCCTGGCTTGGCATGGCCGGTCGGGGTGCGAGCCTATCCCGAGGATGTGACGGTTGAGTTACAGCCGGATGGCGGATTGATTGCCGGCTCCAAGGTCTTTCGTTACCTGGTGGTCGTTGACTCCGTTGGGACGCACAGGATCCCAACCCCTAGCTATTCGTATTTCGACCTCGCCACGCAGAGGTACCTGACGCTTCGTGCCCAATCGCTCGATATCATCGCCAGGGGTGTCACAACCTCCATCGTGGCGGAACCTGAATCACGACGTCAACTTCTCGGTTTGCGAGATCGGCGATTCGGCGCGCGGACCGTGGCGGCCATGCCGCGGTGGGCGTGGGTCGTCATCGTGCTGTTGCCGCCGCTGATCGTGTTCCTGACTCGCGTCAGGCCGCGCGTTCGACAGCGTGCGCACCGAACGCGTAGGCCGATGGAGAGCGAGTTGGCTCGCCTCACTGGCCGACTCCAGGCATCGCTGGACGACGTTATCCCGGAGGCGCATGCTCGCGACCGTCACGAACTCGCCGATGCCCTGCGGGCGGCGGGAGTTGACGGATCGCTTGCCACCCATGCGGCACAGGTTCGCGACCGCCTGTGGCAGGTTGGATATGGTCCGGACAGCATCGTCGATGCCGACGAACTCGCTGCAGAAGTGCAGGAGGTGTTCAAGGCCCTGGTCGGCCATCGCGCGAAGCGAGAGCGCTCATCGGCTCGAATTGTCGCAATGGTCCTATGTGCGCTGTGCGCTGCACACTCAGCTGGCGCCCAAACACCGGAACGATTGTATGCGGCTGACGCGATCCAAGCTGCCGCCGACAGCTTCGAGGTACGGGCCGCCGCCGAACCCTGGAATGCTGCCCACTGGTATAACTTCGGCAGCTCGCTCGCCCGACTGGGCGATGACGTGCGTGCTCGCGCGGCTTGGCTACGCGCTGCCAGGTTGGAACCGCGACACAGGCAAATCAGGGATGCCGTGGACAAGAGTGGCGCCGCAGATCCGTTCTCTGCGCACGATTGGATCTCGCCGGTCACGCCTGCCGAAGCAATACTCTTGGCAGCCGCGCTGTGGGTGCTCGGGTGGCTGCTGGTGGCGCTGAGGGTCGCTAAGGTTTACAGCCTGGGCGTCCTCGTCCTGGCCCTGGCGGTAGGCGGCCTTGGGGGTTACGTACACCGCATCTATGCAATTCCCTTTGCCCTCATTGGCGTCGCCGAAACGCCGGTCCGCGTGGCGCCATATCGATCGGCGGACGAACGTCTCGTGCTCAATCGGGGGAGCGCTGTCGTCATATTGCGCGCCCGTGGAAACTGGCTGTTGACTGAACGCGCCGGCACTCGGGGTTGGTTGCTGCGCTCGGAGGTTGTTCCGCTGTAATGGGACGCATTTACGTCCTGCCGTCGGTCGTTGCGGATCAAATTGCGGCTGGCGAAGTCATCGAACGGCCGGCATCCGTCGTGAAAGAGCTGGTTGAAAATGCACTCGACGCTGGGTCGTCGACGGTGTCCGTGGAGCTGGAAGATGGCGGCCGAACCCTGATCCGCGTGAGCGACGATGGATGCGGCATGGATCGGGACGATGCCGTGAAGGCAATGGACCGTCATGCGACGAGCAAGATCCGTTCGAGCGCTGAGTTGATTGGCGTTGCCACGTACGGGTTCCGGGGTGAGGCGTTACCCGCGATTGCTTCGGTTTCGCGCTTTGAATTGGAGACCTGCGCCGCATCGGACGCCGAGGGCCCTGCCGAAGCCGGAACCCGCGTCAGTGCCAAGGGCGGGCGCATCGAAGCGGTCCAGCCCGTCGCACGCACACGCGGTACGAGCGTCACGGTGCGCGGATTGTTTTTCAACACGCCGGCGCGAAGAAAATTCTTGCGGTCGAGCCGCAGCGAAACGAGGGCAGCGGTGGACGCGGTTACCGTGCTGGCGCTTGCGCGCCTGGATGTGACGTTCTCGGTGACGTGCGATGGTCGATCGACGCTCGAGGCGCCACATGCCGCGACGATCATTGATCGTATTGCTTCGTTGTTCGGGCGACGGACGGCGGAAGGGCTGATTCCGGTCGAGTGGGGTGATGCGTCGCTGTCCGTTCGCGGGCTCATACAGCGCCCGGCCGACGCGAAGACGAGCGGTCGCAAAGCCTATCTCTTCGTCAACGATCGCCCATTCAAAGACCCATTCCTGATTCGTGCGGCCGAAAACGGGTACCGCGCTACCATCCCTTCCGGCGTGCGCCCGAGCGTCTTTCTCGAGATCGGGGTTCCGGGCGACCGCGTGGACGTCAACGTCCATCCCGCGAAGCTGCAGGTGCGGTTTCGCGATCGGATGCTGGTGGAACGGTCGGTGGAGGAGGCTATCCGCAGCGCGCTTCGTCCCGTGGATGCGGCCGCCGTGCTAGGGTCGCCGTCATCAGACCGTGGCGCCGCGCGCGCGGGAGGCGGCTCGGCGCCGTTCGGATCGGGAAGTAGGGGAGACTTTGCGGGCGGCGTGGGATCCGTGCCGGTACCGGGCGATGCGGACAGCGCGTCGACCGGGACGCTGTTGGAACCGTCCGCGGCCGCGGGAACGATGTCGATGCAGCGGCCTGATCGCTTGTTGCAGGTGTTCAATACGTACATTGTTTTCGAAACAGACGATGCGGTAACGGTTGTCGATCAGCACGCGGCACACGAACGCGTACTGTACGAGCGCGTCATGGAGCAACTACGGGGGCAGGGGAACGTGGCACAACGCTTGTTGCTCCCGCTGACGCTTGAATTGCAGACGGATGAATTGGAGGCGGTAGGGAATCATCGAGATCTCCTGAGCGCTGTCGGTTTCGAAGTTGACGACTTCGGTGGCCGGTCAATCGTCGTGCACGCAGTGCCCAACCCACATCCCCGATTTGATGCCCGGCGCTGCTTGGAGGAACTCGTCGCCGACCTGACCGGCGGCCGTCTTGGTGGGTTGAACCGGCTCGAGCGGTTCGCAGCAACCTACGCGTGCCGCGCCGCCGTGATGGCGGGCCAGGCGCTGGACCAGGAGGAGATGCGCGAGCTCGTTGCCCGTCTCTTTGGATGCGCCTTGCCGCCGCACGATGTGCATGGACGTCCGACGATCGTCCAACTTCCCAAGCACGAGCTGGAGCGACGGTTTGGCCGAGCCTAGACGTCTGATGCCCGTGATCGTCGGCCCCACAGGTGTGGGGAAGACGGCCGTTGCCCTGGCACTGAGCGACCATTGGCCGCTGACGGTGATCTCGGCCGACTCCCGCCAAATCTACCGGGATCTGGACCTCGGCACCGCGAAGCCCACGCCGGAGCAGCGGCTGCGCGTCCCTCACTTGGGTCTGGATCTCGTCGATCCCGGTCAGCGGTACAGCGCTGGTCGGTTTGCCGCCGACGCCGCGCAATGGATTCGGGATCTGCCAAACGGTACCCGGCCCGTGGTTGTCGGGGGAACGGGTTTCTACGTTCGTGCGTTGGCGGACGGGCTGTTTCGGGAACCTCCGATGAACGCCACCCGGCGCGCGGAACTGCGACGCTGGACGAGTACGGCGGCCGGTATCGGGCGCATCGCGGCCCGGCTCGACGAGGGGTACAGTGGAGGCGGACGCCAGCGGGCGGCTCGTGCCGTCGAGATCGCGTTGCTGACGGGACGGCCGCTGTCCTGGTGGCAGCGTCGGGCTCGCGCTGACGGTGTCATGCGTCCATGGTATGTCGTGTTACGCGTTCCGCGGCCGGTATTACACGAGCGCATCGAACGCCGGGTCGACGAGATGTTGCGCGGCGGGCTCGTAGATGAGGTCCAGCGCGTGCTGGCGCAGGGAGTGTCGCCCACGGCTCCCGGTCTGGATGCAGTGGGTTATCGTGAAGTAGTGCAATATCTGAACGGGGAGCTGGAGGAGGGGGAACTCGCCCCGAGAATTGCGACGAGTACGAGACGGTATGCGAAGCGGCAGGACACGTGGTTTCGACATCAGCTTGGCGAGGCCCCGATACTCTCGCTCGACGCAACCAGTTCACCACATCGCCTCGCCCAACAGATCATCACAGTCTGGGAGGAACGGACGGACGGATGCGAATCGGAATAACCTGTTACCCCACCTATGGCGGATCGGGCGCCGTGGCAACCGAACTGGGTATCGAGCTTGGACGGCGAGGGCACGAAGTGCACCTCATCTCGTACGCGTCCCCGTTCCGGCTACGTGGCTTGGCAGAAAACGTCTTTTTTCACGAAGTCGACGTGAGCGGAGCCTATCCGCTGTTTGAGTATTTTCCTTATTCATTGGCGCTGGCCGTCAAGCAACACGAAGTCGCTCTCCGGGAACAGCTGGACATTCTCCATGTTCACTATGCGATTCCCCACGCACCGTCGGCATTCCTGGCCAAGCAGATGCTCGAGGACGATCACGAGATCAAGGTGATTACGACACTCCACGGGACAGACATCACACTGGTAGGGTTGGAGAGTTCGTTCTTCACGGTGACGAAGTTCTCGATCGAGCGATCGGATGCGGTGACTGCGGTATCGGAATTTCTGCGGGACGCCACCTATCGGGAGTTCGAATGCGCGCGCTGTGACATACAGGTCATTCCCAATTTCGTAAACCTCGGGCAGTATCGCCCTGCACCGGAGCCGAGAACGTGTCCCATTGCGCCCGCGGATCACAAGATCTTGGTACATGTTTCGAACTTTCGGCCAGTCAAGCGTCTACCCGACGTCGTGCGGGTTTTTGCCGGAGTCCGGCGACAGATGCCGGCGGTGCTGGTGTTGGCGGGAGATGGCCCGCAGCGGCCCGAGGCCGAAGCGGAGGCGGAACGTTTGGGTGTGGCGAACGACGTTCGGTTTCCGGGCAAGGTCGACGCAGTGCCTGAGTTGCTTCAATGCGCCGATTTGTTCTTGTTGCCCAGCGAAAGTGAATCGTTCGGATTGAGTGCGTTGGAGGCAATGGCGTGTGGTGTGCCCGTCATCGCAACGGACACCGGCGGGATTCCGGAGGTGGTCAGGGACGGCGTGAC
>JBFHWR010000253.1:0-5878 GCA_041599395.1 Gemmatimonadales bacterium
GCACCAATCCTCGAGGCGACGACCACCTCGCCACCCTTGCTCGCGGCCGTGGTGATCGCCATCGCCTCGGGCGCCACCGTCCTCTCCCATGTCAACGACTCCGGCTTCTGGCTCGTCAGCCGCTACCTCGGTATGTCCGAGAAGCAGACCCTGCGGGTGTGGACCGTGATGGAGACGCTGGTGGGGCTTACCGGTTTCGGAGTCGTGCTGTTGTTGTCGTTTTTCTTGTGAGAAGCTAGGAGTGAGGAGCGAGGAGTTAGGAGTGAGGAGCTAGGAGTTAGGGGGTGGGGTCCCTGACTCCTGACTCCTCACTCCTAACTCCTTCAACACCGCATCGACCACGGCGTCGAGTTCGCCATCGACATCGACGACCAACGCGTCCCTTGGTTCTTCCAGCGTCTCGAGTTGCGACGGCAGCAGATTCGGATCGAAGAAGTGGCCGCGCCGTTCACGCAGCCGGCGCGCGAGCACTGCCTGCGTCCCACGCAGGTAGACGAGCTTGGTACCGGTCTGCCCTTCCAGGAGCACTTCGCGGTACTCCTCTTTGAGCGCCGAGCAGGCAACGACCGCTGAACGACCGGCCCCGGCATGCTTGGAGATGGCGTCACGGACGCTCTTTAGCCACGGGAGGCGATCCTCATCCGTGAGCGGCACACCGGCCGTCATCTTCTCGACATTGCCAGCCGGATGGAGATCGTCGCCATCTACGAAGGGCCAGCCCATGCGTGCGGCCAGACGTTCCCCCACGGCAGTTTTCCCGGCCCCGGAAACGCCCATCACAACGACGATCACCTAGTCCAACCGAAGGCGAAGCAGGTAGCTGTCCGCGGTCATGTACAGCACGGTGCGCTCCCGGTCGAAGGCCACGTTGGCGGTCGCCTGCGTTGTCAGGATCGTGCCCAGATGGCGACCGTCAGGGGAAAACACGAGCACACCGCCTGGCCCGGTGGCAAACAGATTGCCGGCCTCGTCTACTTTGAGACCGTCGGGGAGACCGGCACGCCTGGCTACGAGGTGGGTCGCGTCGAAGAAGACGCGGCCATTGATGGCCGCACCGGAGGGCGACAGATCGTAAGCCATCCAGATGGCCCGCTCCGAATCGGAATTGGCCACGTAGAGCGTTCGCTCGTCGGGCGAAAGCGCGATCCCGTTCGGGCGCGACAGCTCATCCGTCACCAGCGTCACCTCCCCATCGACGGCTAGACGGTAGACGCCGTTGAAGGGTGTTTCTTTGGTTGGGTCACGCGGCCCATTTGGTAACCCATATGGCGGATCGGTGAAGTAGAGCACACCGCGGCTGTCGAATACCGCGTCGTTCGGACTGCTGAATCGCAGGCCGTTGTAGCGATCAGCGAGCGTGGTGAAATGGGGCTCGGCCGCGGTCAGCGGCGCGTCCAGACGAGCGACCCGGCGGTCGCCGTGTTGGCACAACACCAGCCGCCCTTCGCGATCGAGCACAAGTCCGTTCGATCCCATCTCTCCGCCCCGCACGGCGCTCCCCGTGTAGCCGGAGGGCTCGAGCCACACCTGGATGCCGGCACCCTCTTGCCAGCGATAGATCCGGTTTCGTGGGACGTCCGAGAACAGGAGGTAGTCGCCATCGTGGATCCACACCGGCCCTTCCGCCCAGTCGAACCCCTCGGCCAGGACCTCGATGAGCGCACCCATAGGGATCAACGAGTCGAACGCCGGGGCCAGCCGCTCGATGCTTCCGATCGTCGGTGGAGAACCTTGACCGGAGGCCGCACGTCCGGCACCCCCGGCAACGACTTCGTCGGTCGAGCGGTCAGCCACACACGCGGCGAGCAGGGCCGCCAACACCACGTACCTCATGCGTCGCTATTCGTCTCTGAACATGCCAGCAAGAATTTCCCCGGTAACGGGCCTCTCCCCTGCACGTCGCGCCCCACGGGGTGAACGTCGATGCGGTGAATACGTTGATAGAATGAGCAGCGTCACGATGGTCCAGACAACCATCTCACGCAAGTCGCTACTCTCGCTCCGAGCGCGTCGAAACGGTTGCCCGGTCGGTTCCCGGCGCGGTGGATGCCGCGCAGAAGCGGAGTCGCGACCCAGCGCTCAGCGGGTGTGAGCGACCTCGTACGGCGGTGCCTCGCTGACCTCAGCCTGATCGCGGCGCGCGAGGAGGAATCCTCGCTCTGCTGCCCATAACCTCACGTCCTCCATTTGCGCCTCTTCGGCAAACTCGCCCAGGCCCATGTTGCACCCGCAGTCGGGGACGCTTCGAAACAGCTTCGTCCTGTACGTCGTCGTCATGGTTCCGCCTCCTGGGAGTCTCTCGCTGATACGAAGGCCAGACAAAACCACGTTGGACCCTCCGCCCACGCTCACGCCGTGATTCGGCGCGGGACACTACGACGTTAGCGTTTGGAACGACAGGAGACGATGAAGTTGTCATGAAGGCCTGCAGCCCTCGCCCGGCCGGGTGCGTGTCCCTCGCACCCCACTACCCACTCTCGCCACAGTGCTCCCCGCCGCTCGAGTATGCGGGCAGACACGTCAGCCCTTCCCTGCAACATTGCGGCTGCCGCCGCGGGGCCAACCACACTCAGAGCAGACGCGAACGCATCCGCCTCGGCACCGGTGGGCGCTACTACAGTTACGACACGTGGCACCGTCACTCCCAATCCCGTCCGGGGGTCGACGATATGAGAGTACCGGATACCGCCTACCACGACCGAGCGATACGTGTCACCGGACGTCGCCATCGCACCAAGTTCGAGCCAAGACGTTTGAGCCACCCGGACACCCGCCTTGACCGTCGACGTTTCGATGCGCCAGCCCCGTGAACCGGGCGGCGCTGCTCCCGCAACGATGTCGCCGCCGGCGTCGATCAGCGCGATGTGAATCCCGAACCTCCGCAGTTCCCGAAGCGCCTCATCCGCTGCAAATCCCTTTCCAATGGCACCGAGGTCCAACCGCATGCCGGAGGCCGTGAGGCGAACACGCCGTCCAGCGGAGTCGTACTGGATGAGGTGATGGCCCACGGCGGCTCGCGCACGATCGACACGTTCGGGGTCCGGCAAGACTCCCCGTCGGCTGCTCCAGCGCCACAGCCGGGTGAGCGGCCCCACCGTCACATCGAACGCGCCGCCGGTCTCGCCTGCCAGTTGATTGGAGTATCGGAGTACGGTCCAGAGATCGGGCCCCACCGCGACCCAGGTGCCGCCACCTGCCGAGTTCGCAAGGTGGGAGATCTCGCTGCCGGCGTCGTAGTCGCTCAGGATGCGGTCCAGCTCATCGATCCGTGCGAAGGCGGCCAGCGTGGCGGTACGCGCTTCCCGCTCAGTGGCCGCATACAACACGACGCGAAACGTGGTGCCCATGGCAGCGTGCTCCCACGCATGCCGCTCCATCGCCTGGGCGCCAGCGGTTGCCGCGCCGAGGACCACGCCGAGCCATGAAGCCGCCGCCGAACGGAACAAGAACTAGAGCGCCCGCGTGACTCCAGGCATCGGAATCGGGTACCGCCCGTGCTCGTCCGGCTGGACGGGCGGCTCGGCATCCCACGCAAACCGCTCCGGCATGAGACTCAAGGTCGAGTTCACGGCTTCATCCCATTCAATCCGCCGGCCCGAATAGGTCGCCATGCGGCCCATGATCGCCGTCATCGTCGCGATCGCTCCCATGTCTGAGTCGGCGTATCTGTACTCGCCCCTGCTCACCGCATCAAACAATTCGTCGTGTTCCACCTGGTACGGATTGGGGTCGTTCTCGTCATCGTGATCGAACAATGGGTGACCGGAACGGGACAGGATCACGCCCGGCCGGGGCGCGGTTCCGTTCGTTCCGTGGAACGCCTCAGATACCTGGTTCCAACATCCCGGCATATGCCGGCACTGGCTCAATATGCGGCTTCCGTCACTGTACTCAAATTCGACGAAGTGATGGTCGAAGATCTCACCGTGGTCTTTCCCGGTGCGCACGAGGCGCCCTCCTTGCCCCTGCGCGCGAACGGGATGTCCGCCTTTCACCCAATTGCCCACATCGATGTTATGGATATGTTGCTCGACGATGTGGTCGCCGCAGAGCCAATTGAAGTAGTACCAGTTACGCATCTGGTATTGCATTTCGGTCTGCCCGACCTGACGCTCGCGCACCCACACGCCATCGCTGTTCCAATACACACGCCCGAGCAAGATGTCGCCGATCATTCCGGCATGCAGCCGTTCGACCCAAGCGCGGTACACCGTTTGATAGTGCCGCTGCAGCCCCACGACCACATTCAGCCGTTTCTGTTTTGCCCGCTCGGCGGTTTCGAAGACGCTGCGGACGCCGGGCGCATCCGTCGCGACGGGCTTCTCCATGAACACGTGCGTGTCCGCCGCGATCGCGGCGTCAAAATGAATCGGTCGGAACCCGGGCGGTGTCGCCAGGATCACGACATCTACGAGTGGCAGCACGTCCTTGTACGCTTCAAACCCCACGAATCGGCGTTCCCGCGGCACGTCGATCTGCGGCGCGAGGTCTCGTCGATCGTCTCGCTCGCCGTTTACGATCGTTTCGTAACTCTCTGTCAAGCGATCCTCGAACGCGTCTGCCATCGCGACGAGCTGCACATTGGGCAAGGCGTTCAGGGCTTGAACGGCGGCTCCCGTTCCACGGCCGCCGCAGCCAACGACCCCGACACGAATGGTGTCGTCGTTCGAGAACGCTGGGTACGGACTGGAGTGCGTTCCGACCGCTGTAATGCCGAGCGCCGCGGCGGAACTTTTGACGAACTCGCGACGGTCCATTTCACCACCGCAGCCAGTCATGGGATCGTCTCTCATGGCGTGATTGTACCTCAGTGGAAGGGGAACCACCCGCGTCATTCGAGAACATATTGTCGCTGGTATAATGCCGGGGGGTGAGCTGGGAGGCAACCTGCCGTCTACGGTCGAAGCTGCTCGGCCCAGTAGGCTCGGATTTCTTCGATTGTATGTGACCGGTTGGGGCTGGCCAATCGGAAGCCCACGTGAGGTGAGTCCGTATTCCACCAGCGACTCTTGGGGAGTTGTGGGTCGCGCCGTTTCCAGCGAAGAGTGGACCGGACGCGGTCGGCACAGCGGAGTGCTCGTGCCTCGTCGTCAAACGCACCGCCGCGAACCGTTCGCGGATGCTCGCTCGTCGGGCGTTCCCCCGGCGAGTGTGCGACGCCTTCCGACCATGTCACGTACGCGGCCGCGTCGTACTGGTCCATCGTCCACTCCGCAACGTTCCCAAGCATGTCATACGTTCCCCACGGACTCGGTAGCTTTTGTCCGACTGGGTGAAACCGGTCTCCACTGTTTGCAGCGAACCAGGCGTAATCGCCGAGTGGCGCCGCATCGTCACCAAACGGATATGTGGTGGTCGTCCCTGCCCTGCAGACGTATTCCCACTCGGCCTCGGTTGGCAGCCTGAACAGCCTCCCCGTCTTGAGCGACAGCCACTCGGCAAATTTGAGGGCCGCCCACTGAGTCATCCCGGTGGCGGGATGATTGCCGTTCCCCATGCCGTGGGAGGGATCTTCGTATGGCGGACTGGGTCGCGAGACGGCATCCACTTCGAATCGTTCGCCCTCGACCGCTGTCTCCTCGTTGTCCAACCGCCGGTCTCGAAAGATGGCAAACTGGTTGTGCGTGACTTCGTGAGTCCCGATCCAGAACGACGGGAGTGCAACCATTTGTTGCGGCCCCTCGTCTGGCTCACGGCCCGGCTCAGCCTCTGGACTGCCGATCGTAAACGTTCCACCGGGGACGAGCACCATCGTTATGCTGACATCCGTTCCCGAAATGATCATGACAACCGAGTCGCGCGGCTGAGCGTGGGCAGCGGGAGTTGTCAAAAACCCCGAGCTGGTCCCGAGGATGGTCACGAGTGTAACGCTCCATGC
>JBFHWR010000254.1:0-5876 GCA_041599395.1 Gemmatimonadales bacterium
GCTGGTGATACCGGAAATCGGGATACTGCCAGATGCGGTTGAGGACGCCTCGGGCATCCGCCAGCCCACTCGGGGCATTCGGAGCAGCCATCCAGCAAGATGACCACGCCCGCTCACGCCTGGAGAATCAAATCAGCGCAGAACGTACCGCAGTATTGCGAACAATTGCAGGCGCGGGATGATCTCTCTCCGCCGATGACTCACTAGCGACGCTCCTGTATCGACGCCATCTCTCAATAACGCCACTCCTGAGCCACCTACGGGGAGGCTTGCAGCGTACGTTCGAGTCGGAGGTCGAACACCATGAGGTACCTCACGATTATCCCAATCGCTGCCCTCGCTGTTGCGTCGTTCACCCGCGTCACGGCGCAACAGCCACCGCTCGTCAAAGTCGGTGACCGCGTGCGAGTTGCAACCCCCGACATGGGCATTCGCAACCAAGAGGGAACACTGCGACTGTTGGACGCCGACAGTCTGGTGTTGCATCCAGCGTATGGAGAACCTTTACGGCTCGTAATCCCGCTGGCGTCCCTGACGCGGTTTGAGGTACATCGGGGACGGAAGTCAGCCGCACGTTTGGGCGCCGGCATCGGCTTTGGTGTCGGCACGGCCTGGGCAATCACCCTTCTATCCACCCCAAGCGTCTGCAACCCGGAAACCCCATGCAGCGCTGGTGGCTGGGTCGGAGCGATTGGCCTCTTTGGCGGCATCGGCGCCGGGTTAGGCGGACTCGTCGGCCTCGTGTTCCGATCGAATCGTTGGGAGGAGGTGTCGCTCGACCGCCTCCGCGTGAGCTTCGCACCGCAACGGGATGGTCGGTTCGCGCTCGGGGCGTCGGTCAGCTTCTAGCCGAATTCTGCGTCGCTCATCCCTGCATCCGGCAGGCGGGAAGGGGCGTTCGGAGCAGCCGTCCACTAAGATGGCCACGCCCCGTGACGTCTCAAGAACGAAAATGAACTGCGGCCCCAGCTTGTCGTCGATGAGGGTGAATTGGGGCGGCGGGAGATGTGGTGACAATCGTTGACAACGCCTCGGCGTGTCAACGTTCATGGCCACACGGCCAGATCCTTTTACGCACCGTGCAGGGACCGGTCGTCTCGAGGCAAGATTGTGGAAAAGCTGAATCGCGTTCCCCACCCCGGTTTGGTCTCGATCTCCAACTCCGACCGCATCGCATGTACCAGGCGCCGGCAGAGAGCCAGCCCGAGACCCGTCCCCGAAAACGCATAGCGGTCCTCCCCCTCAACGCGACGGAACGGCGCAAACAGGGTCGGGTGCGATCTGCCAGCGATGCCACGCCCGGTGTCCCGAATCGAAAACTCGACCACGTCATCGCGAACGTCCTTCGCGACCAGCTCCACGAATCCCTCTTCCGTGAACTTGATGGCGTTCGTCGTCAGATTGAGCAGTACCCGGTTGAGTGCGATCGGATACCCGATCCGCTGGTCCACGTCCGGAGAGTTTATCCGGATCACCAGACCTTTTTCTTCAGCCATCGGCCGCGTGATGTCGAGGACGGATTCGAGCGTGGCGCTCACCGAGAACGATGTGGGCTCGGTTTCCGCCAGCCGATCACCTCCCCGTGCAGTCTCAATCACATTGCTCGCCAGCTCGCTCAACCCGAGCGCCGCACTGTAGATCAACCCGAGTTGCCGGTGCTGGAGATCGTTCACGTCGCCGCTCTGCCCGCTCTGCAGCAGCTCCGCTAGGAAAAGGATCGATGTGAGTGGAGAGCGGAGATCGTGCGCCACCTCCACCACCAGGTTCAGTCCGTTGGGCCCCGACAGCGCGCCGCCAAACTCCCGCGGCCAGTCCAGCTCGATTTCGCGCCGGACCCACTCGATCGCGCCAAGCGTGCTGAGGACCTCCCCGGTCGGCGGCACTTCCTTCCAGTCAGACCACACCTTGATGACGGCCGCGCGCATTTCGTCGAGCAGGCGCCGACCGAGCTCGGACCGGAGACGCGGATCGATCGACGTCTCGCTCCGTCCGGTGATGGCGCGCACCACCGCGACAATGATCTCGGAGATGTCCTCGAGGGTCGCGTCGTCGGAAACTTCCACCCATTCGTGACACTGGCGCGCCACCCGCTGGGCGGATTCCCGGATCACAAGCGGCAGATCCGCCGGGCAGTCCCCCGCCACCTGGCGCGAAGCCCGAGACCGGCCTCCCCCGACCAAACCATCCGTTCCCCGCTTTACTCTCCAGCTCATCCCATACCGCCCGCTCGTGTGGAGGCGTTGTGGAAAATTTCTCAGAATGGGGTGGAAAACGTGCCTCGCGCTGTGGAGATGTGCAAGGGGTGGGATGGAAATCGTTACGTCTTTTTCCTAAAGAAGCGGGAGACGGCCTGTTTGAAGTCGGGCGTCGCCCTCGCCACCGCATTCAGATTCGCCCCGAGCACGATAGCGTCCTTGAAGCTCCGTCCCTCGATCTCATAGAGTTGCCGCTTGATCAGGGCCAGCGCCGAGGGACTGCTCGCCGCCAGCTCGGAAAGCACCGTGGCGACTTGGGCATCGAAGTCGAGCGTATCGAGCACCCGTGACACCAAGCCCACGCGCTCCGCTTCGCGGGCCGACAAGAGACGCCCGGTCATCACCAGGTCGAGCGCGACTTTCTCCCCGACCGCGCGGCGCAACATGGCCATCACCATGGCGGGCACGAATCCGCGTTTGACCTCTGGGTAGCCGAACGCCGCGTCGGAGCGCGCAATCACGAGGTCACACGCGGTGGCCAGTCCGCACCCCCCGGCAAGCGCGCGCCCGTGCACCACCGCGACGACCGGTTTCGGGAGTTCGCGAATGCGAACGAATACCTCTCCGAGCCTTCCGGCGGAGGCCGCGTTTTGCTCGGGCGTGTGTTCAACCGATTCGAGAAGCTCCGCCAAATCCGCCCCGGCACAGAAGTCCTTGCCGGCGCCACGGATTGCAACCACGCGCACTCGCGCATCCAACTCGCCCTGGTCCAGCCCCGCGTGGAGCGCTTCGACCATTGCCGAGTCGAGGGCGTTGCGCTTGTCTGCGCGCGTGAGCGTGAGGGTCAAGACGCCGCGTTCGAGCTGCTCGACGACTCGGTCAACGGACACGGAGACCCCCGGGGACCTCGATTTCCATGCGGAGCAACGCGGTTGAGAACACCTTGCCTTGCGCATCGGTCTTGAGCGAGAGTGTGCCCCCTCCACCCAGTGCCCCATGCAGTAGAAAGTTGAGCGCGCGGAGGTTGGGCAACTCGAAGCGCTCGACCCGGCCCGTGATGAGGCCCCGAAAGTGGCGAGCCACGCGGGCCGCCGTCACCTCTTTTTCAAGCAACGGATAGTACGCGGGGCGCAAGGCAATCAGTCCGATGTTCGCGGTGTCACCCTTGTCACCGCTCCGGGCGTGCGCGAGCTGCACCAGCGATACCTTCTTTGTCTTACCGGCCGAGCCGGATCGGGAAGGACGCTGCTTGCCGGACTTCGGTCCCCGCGCGAGGCGCTTTCGCGGCATTTCGTGTTGCCTTTCAGGCTTCGAGGATCGTCACCCGTGGCGTGATCTCGGATTTTGGTATGAGCGCAGGCCAATACGCAACAATTTCTTCAACCTTGGGTCGGCCGCCGGCGAATCCGGTCACGCTTGGCGGCCCATTCAAAATGAGGGGCGCAATCTCACGGCTGAACCGCTCGACGGGAGCGCGCTCTTTGGCCCGGACCCCGACGCGCAACTGGACTTCCGGCAGGTCGGGCTGCGGCAGACCGGCAAGCCTCCCGTGCGTGGCATCAACCCCGACGTACTCGGTGAGGATCTGATCGAACTCGAGCCCAAGCCGCTCGAGCCGCGTGCGGAGAATCCGGTCCGCGCGTCGCGCTTTCTTGTACGCATCCGGCCACGCGTAGATCAGCGTCCCGATCGCCTTGAAGCCCCACGCGTAGGAAATGGAGACCTTGAGCGAGTCCGTTGCGGGGTTCCCTCGCACACCCGTCACCGACACGCGGTTCGCGCCTGACTGCCGCAGCGTGATCGTCGTGAAGTCGGCGACACAGTCCGGCGTGATGTACTCCACCGGATTACCCATCTCGTAGACGAGCTGCTCCGTGACGCTCGCCCGCGTGACACGGCCGCCGGTATCAGGATGTTTCGTCACGATGAAGCCGCCATCCGCGGTTGCTTCGATGATTGGATACCCGGGATCATGCATGTCCGGCAGCCGCTCCCAGTTCACCATGCAATTGCCGCCCGTACACTGGGCGCCGCATTCGATGATGTGTCCCGCGACCGTCCCGGCCGCCAGGCGATCCCAGTCGCCGCGGGACCACCCGAACTCATGAATCATTGGCGCCAGGGTGAGTCCGGTATCGGTGACCCGGCCGGTGATCACGATGTTGGCGCCGCGAGCCAACGCGTCCACGATCGGGAACGCGCCAAGGTAGGCATTCGCACTCTGGACCGACCCTCGGACGCCTTCCAATGATTTGCCCGTGTCGAGGTTCGTGAGCGCATGCCCCTTCTCGATCAATTCGTCCAACCGATCCATGATGTCATCGCCCGAGACGACCCCGACATGCACTCGTCCTTGCATTCCCCCGGCACGCGCTTCCTCAATGACGGCGGCTGCGCAGGCCTCCGGGTTCACGCCGCCGGCGTTTGCCGTCACCCGAACGCGCTTGGCCACAATCTGCGGCAAGATTCGCCGCATCAGCGGGACGAAGTCTTTGGCATAGCCGAGCGCCGGATCTCGACTGCGTTGCTTCTGCATGATGGACATCGTCACCTCGGCCAAGTAATCCATCATCAGATAGTCGATTGGACCGCCCTCCACTTGTCGCACAGGGGCGTTGAGCCAGTCTCCCCAGAATCCCTGCCCCGAAGCGATTCGAACGATGCCGTTTCGTCGCGCGGCCATTATGGCGGGTTCGAGCCGGAGTGGAGGGGACCGGCGGGCCCTCGCCGGATCGATGGACCTGCGGACGTACGCGCAACGACCTCGACCAGCGGTTCATACCCGGCCACCGTCGTGAGGCGTGAGGGAATGCCCTGAAAAACAACTGATTCCGACGCATTCGCTTCCAACCGAATCTCCGCCACGGCGGCACTGTCACGCGTCACGAGCGGCACCGGGTCTCCCAGGAGAAAGGCGATCCGAATCCGGGCGGTCCAGCTCTCTGAGGGTCCGAGGTGCGCGAACGCGGGAAATAGCTCGATCGTCAGCCGCTCGTTGGGCCCCATCGAGTCCAAGGCAACACGGTGGCGGTCGAAGGCGTAGCGGAGGGACCCATCACTGAGCTTTGCACCCGAAGAGTCGTACACGATCAGGCCGAAATCCGATACCCGGTGCCAATGCGCCGGCGGCAACTGCACCTCGATGAGCATGCCGCTTGCATGCACTGGACGGTTCACCTGCACGAGCTGCGCCTGAGACCCTTCGGCGCTCACCTGAAGCGATTGCTCGACGCCGATGGCTCTGGCCGACACACGGGTCCGGACCGCCCGGTCGGTCGCGTTTCGTACAAACGCGCGCGGCCCAGCCCCAATGGCGGTGACCGCGACGTCCGGTGCCGAGACGACCAGTTCGGACTGTAGGTCGCGACCGGGCGGCGCCACGACCACCGCCTCATAAACACCTGGGACGAGATCGTGAGCCGCCAGTTGAATCGTGCCGCCGGGCTCCTCCGTGCCACCGACCGCAACGCTGCGTCCCCCGCGATGCGGTTGTCCATTGGGCTCGAACAGAAACAGCGTGGCGTGTTGCTCGGCCTGCGCCACCGTGAGACGCGCCGTGAGTCCGCCTGCGCCATTCGCAACCGGAAAGAAAAACCGCTCGACGGCCCCCGGCGCCAGGACTTGTCGCCGGCGAAACGGGAGTGATTCGGGAACGATCACCGTGTTGGTGAGCACAAAGGA
>JBFHWR010000255.1:0-5858 GCA_041599395.1 Gemmatimonadales bacterium
AGACGATCTACACGCGCAAGAAATCGCACGGCGAGCGGGAATGAGGAGGGGTACGATGAGAGCGGCGGTATTTCACGGAGCGGGCAAGACACTCGAAGTGACAGAGGTGCCGACGCCGTCACCGAGGAGGGGAGAGGCGCTGGTTCGCGTGGCGGGTTGTGGCA
The DNA here is from genome assembly GCA_041599395.1 of Gemmatimonadales bacterium. Lineage (GTDB taxonomy): Bacteria > Gemmatimonadota > Gemmatimonadetes > Gemmatimonadales > GWC2-71-9 > JBFHWR01. The sequence goes on from JBFHWR010000255.1 coordinate 165, forward strand.
TGTGCCACACCGACCTGCACTACCTCGATCATGGTGTGAAGACATTCAAGGAGCCGCCCATCGTGCTTGGCCACGAAGCGGCGGGCACGGTAGAGGCTGTAGGGGAAGGAGTGGGCGACAGGGTAGTCGGCAAACGTGTGCTGATCCCAGCGGTGCTCTCGTGCGGCAGATGCGGGTTCTGTCGCAAAGGGCGGGAGAATCTGTGTGACAACCTGCGCATGCTGGGCAATCACATGGATGGCGCCTACGCGGAATTCGTGACAGTGCCCGCCGACGAACTGGTGCCCGTGCCAGACGCGCTGTCACTGGACCACGCCTGCGTCATTGCCGATGCGGTTTCCACCCCGTACCACGCGGTGAAAGACCGCGGCCGTGTGCAGCCTGGTGACACGGTCGCGGTGGTCGGATGTGGCGGCGTTGGGCTCAACCTGATTCAATGCGCGACCGTAGCCGGTGGGAGGGTGCTGGCCATCGACCTCAATAAGGAACGACTCGAGGTCGCCAAACGGTTGGGAGCGGTAGAGGCTATCGATCCAAGCGAGGTCCAGCGAATCGACAAGCACGTGCGGCGGCTTACCGGAGGCGGTGTTGACGTGGCGTTCGAAGCCGTGGGTGCGCCTGACACGATGCAGCTTGCATATGGCCTGCTCAAGCGCGGTGGCCGGCTGTGCGTCATTGGCTTTTCCCATGAGCCGGTACCGATCTCTGCGGCGAAGCTGATGTTCTATGAGTTGGAACTGGTTGGCAGCTTGGGGTGTGGTGGCGGCGAATACCCGGAAATCCTCGAGCTGGTGAAGGCAGGCAGGATTCAGCTCGCACCAATTGTGAGCGGGACGATTCCTCTCACTGATATCAATGAGGGGTTTGAGCGGTTACGAAGAGGGGAGGGGGTGCGCTGGGTGGTGACGCCGTGATGAACGTTCAAGATCGAACATCGAACATCGAACATCGAGCATCGAACATTCAACTTCAACTCTTAAGGTCTTTCGGGGCTGCACATCAAATGACGGCGCCATCGAGGGAAGCTTATGAAGGAGCACTATGCGGGATCTAGATGTTCAACAGCAGGTCGGCATGCTTGTGGCGGAGCGTCCTTCGCGCGCACGCGTCTTCGAGCGTCATGGCATCGACTATTGCTGTGGCGGGAAACGTACGCTGGCGGATGCCTGTCGCGAGCAAGGTCTCGAGGCGGCCAGTATTCTCAGTGAGATCCGGGTCGAGGACGCACAGTCCTCGGGAAACGAGGTCAATCCGCTGGAGATGACGCTGACCGAACTGGCCGACCATATCGAGCAGACCCACCACGTCTACCTGCGAGAGGAGCTCCCGCGCCTAGAAGCGATGATCGAGCAGGTCATCGAGGCGCACGGAGAAAAGCACCCATGGCTCGAAGATGTACGGGTGACATTTGCCGATCTCGTCGCGGACTTGGAACCACACATGCTGAAAGAAGAGCGGATTCTGTTCCCGATGCTTCGGCAGCTCGAGCAAACGACGGCTCAACGATCGTCTCAGGCCGCTGGCGTCGCCGATCCGATCCGGGTCATGGAAGATGAGCACGACCGTGCCAGCCAAGCACTTCGCCGCCTTCGTACACTGACCGGCGACTTCACACCGCCCGCCGATGCGTGCAATACATTCCGGGCAATGTTGGATGGTCTCGCACACCTCGAGGCGGATATGCACCAGCACATCCACAAGGAAAACAACGTATTGTTTGTGCGGGCAGGTGTTTAGGAGCTAGGAGCTAGGAGCTAGGAGCGTAGGGGTTAGGTGGTAGGTGTCAGGAGCTAGAGGAGTTAGGGGGTAGGTGCTGGCGACCACGATGAGAATCCAAATCGCTGTGGGCGTGGGGACGGCAGTGGTCTCGTTGCACGGTCCGGGTTTCTTAACCGGTTCGATGGCGTGGGCGCAGGCACGGGATTCCGGCCGCGAGGAACGCTTTTTCGACTGGACGCGTCTCCAGTTTGCGCCGGAAGAGTATCAGGCCCGGCGGGATGCGGTGACGCAGCAGTTACGACGGTCAGGTGGCGGCGTGCTGCTCGTGCCGAGTGCGGAGGGGACGAGTCACGGCGACACGTTTCGCCAACTCGACGATTTTCTCTACTTGACCGGCCTCGAGCTGCCCCGGTCGTTGCTGGCGATCGACGTCGATGCCGGACGCACCATCCTGTTTGCCCCAGCGCGGGATGCGCGTTTCGAGAGCGCGAGTAGACCAAATGATTTTCCAGGTCGGCCGCTGGCTGACGACCCGGAGCTGGCGCGCGTTTCCGGCATCGCGCCAATCGTGCCGTGGGAAACACTCGACTCGTGGTTGGCGATCTGGGCTACGGGACGACAGACGTTTCGCATCAACATGGGTACCAGCGATTCCATCGGGTTCCTCCGCACCGAGCCGATCTCGTCTTGGAATGCAGCACAGAACCTGATCTTTCATCTGCAACGCACGTGGTCGTCCGCCTCGATCGAGAGTGCGTATCCGGATATCGCACGCGTGCGCATGGTCAAGTCTGCCGCAGAAATCGAGGTAATGCGGAACGCAGCGGCGCTCACGGCTCGCGCAATCACGGCGGCGGCGGGCCTCGTGACGCCTGGGGTGGACGAAAGGACTCTTGCGGGAGAGTTCGTATCGGCATGCAAAAAAGGTGGCGCGCAGCGCGTGCCGTTTACGCCAATCGTCAAGTCGGGGCCCAATTCTCTCTGGCCCTGGCGCATACTCGCGGCGCACTACGATCGCCGCAATCGCACCATGAATGCAGGTGACCTCGTCATCTTCGATGTCGGATGCGAGCTGGATTCGTATGTCAGCGACGTTGGACGGACGTTTCCCGTTTCGGGCCGCTTCACTGACGAGCAGGGGACACTGCTCGCGATGATCACCGCGGTATCAGATGCGGTGATCGCCGCGGTCCGTCCCGGCGTCACGCTTGGAGAATTGCAAACGGTTGCGGAGTCGACCATCCCCGGGGATCAGAAGCAGTACATGCAGACGGGGTTTTTCATTGGCCACCACCTCGGACTCTCTACGGGTGATCCCAATCTCCGTGATGCGCCGCTCGAAGCGGGGATGATCTTCACCGTTGAGCCCTGGTACTACAACCACGATCGGGATATCGCGGTGTTTGTCGAAGACGAAGTGTTGGTGACGAGCGACGGAGCTGAGGTGTTGACCGCGATGTTACCCAGGACGCCGGCGGACCTCGAGCGCATGGTGGGATCGGGAGTCGGGAGCCGGGAGCCATAATACCTTATAACTGGTGAGTGGTGCGTGGTGAGTCGCACGTGCAAGGCACGGAGCTGCTCTTGCAAAGAACGCTCGACGCAGGACGCAAGACACGGCATCCTGAGCGCAAACAGCTTGGACGTTGGACGCTGGACGTTGAACCGTGACGTCCCCTAATTCCTATCTCCTAACTCCTTTCTCCTGTTACCTACCACCTAACACCTGCCACCTATCATCAGTAAATGTGACCTCCGTCGCAGAGAGTTGGGGGTCTGTAACCGAATAATCAGTGCCGGATGGCGAGCTGGTGTTCCGCGGAGGAGTGCACGGCTTTGCAGCCGGGTTGAGCCGGGTTTGAGGAACCGCGGCGGCTCGCGCAGGGAGATTGGGGGGAATTATGAGGTTGCAGCAGAGTGTTGGTCTTCGACAAGATCTGAAGATGAATCCTCGCCTCTACCAGGCGATGGATCTCCTTCACATGTCGATGTTGGATCTGCAGCAACACCTCAAACAAGGTCTCGAAAACAATCCCTTTCTCGAACTCGTCGAAGCGGAAGAGGACGACGAAGACCACGTCGAGCTCGAAGAAGACGCTGCCGACGTTGCCGATGAAGTCGACTGGGAAGACCTGATTCTCGACGGGTTCAGTCCCGGCGTCTCGCGCGGGGAATTTGAAGAGCGCGAAGTCTTCGAGCGTACCGCCGTCCTTGCACGGGACCTTTCGGATCACCTCAATGATCAGCTTCAACTCCTCGAACTCTCGACCCGCCAGCGGTTACTGGCGGAGGTGTTCGTGGGGAATATCGCCGATGACGGTTATCTGCGCGCCACGCTCGAGGAAGTGGTGCAGGTGGCGGGCAACGTCGCATGGGAGCGCCGGAACGGCAGCCGCGAGGCTGCGGAGCCATTTACGGTTGACGAAGCCGAGGAACTGCTCTACGTCATCCAGCGGCTGGACCCTGCGGGGATTTGCGCGCGCGATCTCCGCGAGTGCCTCTTGCTGCAACTCGAGGACGCCGGAGAGGCCGACTCGTTGGCCTATCGTCTCGTCGATGAAGCGTTTGAAGACGTGCTCAACCACCGTTGGGTGGAGCTGGGTAAGCGCTACGATGTCGAGCCGAAGCTGGTGCAGGATGCGGCGGATGCGTTAGCGCGGTTCGATCCGAAACCGGGGCTTCGTTACTCCAATCGGGATGACGCGTACGTGACCCCGGATCTTGTTGTCGAAAAGATCGACGGGCGGTATCGTGTTTTCTTGAACGATGGCGGGATGCCGCGTCTTCGAATCAGTCAGGTCTACAAAGACATCGCGGGCGACAAGTCCCGTTTTGTCGGCGCAAACCGCGACTTCATCACGGAAAAACTGAACAGTGCGACGTGGTTGGTACAGGCAATTGAGCAGCGTCGTCAGACGATGCTCAAGGTGATGAACTTCATCGTCGACCGGCAACGCGACTTCTTCGAGAAGGGGGTCGAGCATCTGAAGCCCCTCACGTTGCGCGATGTGGCGGATGTGATCGAGATGCATGAGTCCACGGTGAGCCGGGTGACGAGCCAGAAGTACGTGCAGACGCCGCGCGGCGTGTACTCGCTCAAGTTCTTCTTCTCTAGCAGCCTCGGCACCACCAACGGAGAGGACGCGAGCTCACGCTCGGTCAAGGCGCAGTTACGGAAGCTCGTTGCTGAGGAAGATGCGCGGAAGCCCCTCACCGACTCGGCGCTCGTGTCGGCGCTCAAAGTTCGCGGTATTCGGATCGCACGGCGCACCGTGGCCAAGTATCGGGACCAGCTCAGAATTCAGCCCGCACGAATGCGGCGGAGGCTGTAGGCCCCAGCCCAGCCCACTTCCCCGGACGCAGGTCGCGGGACGCATCGTAGGGCCGCGTCTAGCGTCCACTCCCCAGACGTCCGTTTCTCGTGTAACTCCTGTACACGATCCCTCGTAGGGTATGCTGCGGTCGATGGCGGATCCGACCGCGAGTTGCGGTGTAAAGACCGACTAACGATGTTCTTCTACCCCACGAGAACCAGCGAATGCCAGGAGCCTCACATGCGCAAACTCGTCCCACTACTCGCTCTAGCACTGTTGTCGACGCCGTTGGCGGCACAGGAGTCCGAGCGGCCTGAGGGTTGGAAGGTCCGGTTTGACCGTGCCAGCGCCAATCCCGACAATCACAAGTTCGTAACGATGGAGCCGGGATGGCATGTCACGACGGGCCCGGCCGGTATCATGTGGAATGCGGACAGGATGGCCCGCGGCCAGTTCCGCATCGAGTCGGAGACGCATCTGTTTCCAACGAACGGGAGGAACAGGGAAGGGTTTGGTGTGCTGTTCGGTGGGCAGAACCTGCCCGACGACAGCCAGTCGTACACGTACTTTCTCATTCGGAACGATGGCAGCTTTCTGGTGAAGCGCCGCATTGGAACGCGGACGCCGACGGTGGTTGGCTGGACTCAGCACTCGGCGATCG